>CANQPR010000012.1 GCA_947625715.1 uncultured Bacilli bacterium | reverse complement strand
TATCAAGGAGTGTATTAAAAGCGGCATACCCTACAGTCATAAAGAGTAATACTCCACATAATGAATATATTATTACATTTCTTTTTTTCTTTTCGCTCATACATTTTTCTCCTTCTTATTGTTAAGCTTTACCTAACAATAAGAGTATAACATAAATTAAATAAAATGTTAAGAGATACCTAACATATTTCTTTTGTGATTTATACTAATATAATAATTAGGTGAAAGAAAAATGGAAATAAAAGAATTTGATTCTAATATTTATAATACAATTCGCAAAAACATTAAAAAATATAGAAAACAAAAGGGATTAACATCTGCTCAATTAGCAGAAATGGTGGATTTATCTCACGATTTTATTAGACAAATAGAAAGTGAAAAAGTGGCATATAACTTTTCAGTAGACACATTTTATAAAATTAGTGTAGCCTTAGGAGTTACTTTAGATGATTTAATAAAAAATGATTAGTTTTATAGTTAATCATTTTTTTATTCCAAAAGTTATATAGTTTAATATGAAAAATATTTTAAAAGGATTTATAATTGGCATTGGTAAGATTATTCCGGGTGTAAGTGGTAGTATGATTGCTATTTGGATGGGGGTTTATGAAAAAGCTCTTCAAATTATTACTAATTTAAAAAATATGCGATGGATAGATTTTATTTTTATAATGTCTTTAGCCTTAGGTGTATTTATAAGTATCAGTCTTTTTAGTACAAGTGTAAATTGGCTATTAAAAAAACATTATCTTGCAACTATGCTACTTTTTATTGGCTTAATTATTAGTGGCATTCCAAGTATAGTAAAGTCTAATATAGCTGCTAAAGATGGCAAAAATGTCAATATAAAGTATATTTTAGTAATGTTTATGTCATTTCTTTTATCTTTTATATTAACAAGATTAGGCGAGGTATCATTTACAGGGATAGAGATGACCAAAAAAATTTCAGCAATAAATTTGTCTATTAGTCATTTGTTTTTATTTTATATTATTGGTTTTTTAGAAGCTTTTTCATCTATTATTCCTGGTATTAGTGGAACTGCTATTTTTATGTCACTTGGTTTATATGATTTATTACTGACAATATATCAAAATATTTTAAATCCTAAATATTTGATATTAACATTAATTTTCTTTTCAGGAATTGTGACAGGTATTTTAATTTTGGCTAAACTAATTACTTATATGTTAAATAATTATCGCAGTTTTACTTACTCAGTTATCTTAGGTTTTCTTTTTTCATCAATTTTAATTATGCTTTTAATGACTTTTGAAGGTATAATTTTTAATATTGGAATTATCATAAAAAGCTTTTTATTTATTTTAATTGGTTATATAGTTGGCATAAAAATAAATTCTTTGTTGTCAAAAGAATAGATGAAAAACATATAATTTAAATGAGGTGATAATGTGGATAAAGAAAAGCCGAAAGTATTTGAAAATAAGATAGAAAAAGAAGCGGGTAATAATAAAAGTGTTTTTTATTCTAACAAGGAAAAAATAGAAGATGCACCTAGGGGTAATATTGATAAAAAAAATATAAATCAAAAAATAAATGAAATTTTTACTTCTTCAAGATATGTCTATAAGGCTGATGTAGAATTAACTTTAAAAAGCGGAGTTGTAAATAAAAGAATTGTTGGCAAGAATTCTAATTATTTAATTACAATTGATAATGAACTTATACCAATTTCAGATATTATTGATATTCGTCATAAATAAAAGGCTTTCAAATTGAAAGCCTTTATTTATAGTGCTTCTACAAATGTATCTTGCAAACATCTTATAGAACAAACACAATTTAAATTCATTGTAAAGAAACTGTTAGTAGCTACATATGGAATAGTAGCTGCTGTAGCAGTATCTGGATTGTCAGCTAATACTCTAAAAGTAGCGCAGCAACCATCAACTTTTTCTACTCTAAATACGCTTGAGCACGTTGTACCTTCAGTTCCACAAGCAGCATCTGTTTTAGTTGTTGGCATTGTCCAAGGTGTAGTTCCGTTGCTACCACAAGTATATAACATAATTGGTCTTGTGTTATAACCGATAGTAGAACCAGTGCCACCTAAAAAGCCACGGTCACAAGTATCTAAGCATATTTCGTTATTGCATTCAGCATTATCTTGTAAGATGTTAATAACGGTTAAGATTTCAGAGATGCACTTGCAATCATTTGAATTGTTATTATTACACATATAATCCACCCCTTCATTTATTCTCAATATAACATATTCAAAATGTGCGAAAGGGTGTAAATGAATTACCCAAAAGGGACTTAAAACCTAAAATTTTATCATTTTTAATTTAATTATTTCATAAAATTAGGTAGCTTAATATAGGAAGAAGGTGATTTTCTATGAAAAATGCCATTAATTATTTTTATAATATTGTTATAGAAAATATTTATCAAAATGGTAAAATGTTTTATTTTGATTATGGTGGTTATAATTATGCCTTAGTTATGTATAAAGGAGAAATAGCTCTTCTTAATAATATTTATAATCTTCATTTAGAAGCTTTAAAAAATGGTATATATGTTCATCAAATAATTTTAAATAAAGATAATCAAGTAGCTACTTTAATTAGTGGGACGCCTTATGTTTTAATGCGCATTTTTTATGATAAAGAAAAAATTACCTTTGATAAATTAATACCTTTTATGAATATATTTCTTAAAGAAAATTTTAATATAAATCGGACCGACTGGGAAACACTTTGGTCAAGTAAGATTGATTATTTAGAATATGAAATTAGCCAGCTTGGTAGTAAACATCCAGAAATTAGGGAAACTTTTAGTTATTTTATTGGTCTAGGTGAAACGGGGATTCAGCTAGTTAATACTGTATTTAATGAAAAAAATGTTACGGCTTTAAAATCACTATGTCACGATCGTATTAAAAGTTCCGATAGCTTATTTGATTTATATAATCCATTAAATTTAGTAGTTGATTATCGGGTAAGAGACGCTGCTGAATATTTTAAATATTGTTTTTTTGCTGGAAATAATATCGATGAAGAATTATATAATTTTTTAAATTATAGTAATTTAACGACTGCTGAATATTTGCTTTTTTTAGCTAGAATGCTTTATCCAACTTATTATTTTGATATTTATGAAGCTATAATAAACGGTGAAGATAAAAAAGAAGAACTGAAAAAAATCATCAATAAAATTGATGATTACGAAGTACTATTAAAAAAAATTTATAAATTACTTAAAAGACAATTTCCAATTATTCCTATTGAATGGTTAGAAAGCTAGTCTAGTTGGTTAGTAATATTAATTACTTCTTTTACTGAAGGAACTTCTTCTTTAATGGCACTTTCAACCCCTTCTTTTAAGGTTACATCAATTAAATCGCAGCCGGCACAAGCACCAAGCATTTTGATATAAACTTTATCATTTTCATATTTTACAAATTCAATATTTCCACCATCTGATATTAAAAATGGTCTTAATTTATCAATAATATCTTTAATTTTTTCTTCATTTGACATTTTATCACCAAAACTATTATATAATATAATAGTTAAATAAGTAAAGCTTTTCTTTTTCTCTTTTTATTGTTATAATTATAAATAGAGGTGTTTATATGGCAAAATATGAAAAAGGGAAAATTGTAAGAGGAACGATTACTTGTATTGAACCATATGGAGCTTTTGTTTCATTTGATGAATTTTATACTGGGCTTATTCATATTTCTGAAATATCAAGAGGGTTTGTCAAAAACATTACTGATTTTGTTAAAGTGGGTGATAGAATCTATACTGAAATTTTGGATGTTGATCCTGAAGAGGCTCATTTAAAATTAAGTATTAAAAATATTCAGTATCGTATGAATGGTAAACCTAGGAAAAGAAAAATAGTGGAAACTGAAAGTGGATTTAAGACTCTAGAAAAAAAATTACCAGAATGGACTAATAAAAAATTAAAAAGTATTAAAAATACTGAAAAGTCTATTGACAAATAAAGGTATAAATGTTATATTTAATTACGTCTAGTGGTAATGGGCGATTAGCTCAGTTGGTTGGAGCACCTGCCTTACAAGCAGGGGGTCATAGGTTCGAGTCCTATATCGCCCACCATTTTTTTTGCCGGAATAGCTCAATTGGTAGAGCAACTGACTTGTAATCAGTAGGTTACGGGTTCAATTCCTGTTTCCGGCACCAGTGACGAATCTGTTCGGAAAAGTCCGAGCATAGATATAGAAATCAATCTGAAATATGATTGATTTTTTCGTGGTATTAGAAAAAGTCATCACAAAAGAATGGTGGTGATTAAATGAATATAATCAAACAACAGCTTGATATTGAAGAAAGTTTAAAACAAAGAATAGAATTTATTTTTGAGTTTTGTCATATTAAACCCAAAATAAAAAATGGTAGTATTAGAAAAATTGATAAAACTAACTTATCTTATATCGAACCACATCAAGTAGTAGTAAAAAATACAACATTCTTGTTTTTTAACTATTCTAATGATATTTACATAAATAACTTAAATCATAAAATAAAGTTATCCGAGCTTGAAGATTATATCAAAAATATGAGCTAATACCTAAAAAATGTTTGACATTCACCCAAAAAAGAGTTAATATATCATACCAATAAAGGAATATATGCCCTATTCCTTAATTAAACGAGGGGGAATCAATATGCGATTTCTAAAATATATTAAATTATTTAATTATGGGAGAGATAAAAGGTATTAGATTATATCTAGGACTTTTTATCTCTCTTTTTTGTAAAAAAAGGAGCGTGAGATAATGGAAGAAGAAAAGAAAATATGTGGACTTTATATGAGAGTATCAACCGAAGATCAAGCTAGAGAAGGATTTAGTTTGCCTGAACAAAAAGAAAGATTAGAAGCTTATTGTAAATTTAAAGGTTATGAGATTAAGGACTATTACGAAGATGCCGGAATATCAGCTAAAACAGGCAATTTAAGGCCTGAATTTGAAAGATTAAAGGAAGATATAAAAGCAAAAAGAATAAACACTCTAGTAGCCTTAAAACTAGATAGAATTACTAGAAGCATTTATGACTGGGAAGAATTAATGAAATTTTTGGAAAAAAACAATGCTTATTTAGATGTTGTTAATGATGAAATAAATACAACAACCGCCAATGGTAAATTAGTATCTAGGCTTTTAATGAGTGTCAGTCAAAATGAAATAGAAAGAACAAGTGAAAGAACAAAAATAGGTATGGCAGGGGCAATTAAACAAGGCCATATTCCTAACAATGCACCTATCGGTTATACAAGAGAAAATAAAAAGCTAGTTATCGACTATGCTACTAAAGATATTGTTAAAAGAATATTTGATTTATATCATAGTGGAAAATCATATAAAACTATCAGTAATATTTTAAATGAAGAGCAGGTTTTAGGCAGAACTAATTGGCGTGATACAAGCATTATTACTATTTTAGAAAACCCAATATATAAAGGTGATTATATTCATGGGAAACGAACTCAACATCCTACTTATTATGCAAATGTAGTGGAGCCGATAGTTAGTAAAGAATTATGGGAAGAATGCCAAGTTCAAAAGAAAAAGAACTCTCGTAGCTATATGCGAACTTTAACATATTTATTCTTGCAAAAACTAGAGTGTCCAAAATGTGGGAGAATATTAGGTGGTAAGGCAGCCAAAAAGAAAAGTAAAGAATATTACTATTACTATTGTCACGATTGTAAATTAACTGTGAAAGAAAATATAATTGAAAAATATTTTGACGCTTTTATTGATAAATTAGTAGAATATGATAATGTTGTAAATCAATTTTTCTTACCAATGATAAAGACTAATTTTGATGAACCTGCTGATAAAATCAAAAAAGAAATTACCAAACAAAATGAAAAACTAGAAAGAATTAAGAAAGCATATATTGAAGGAGTTTTTGATTTAAAAGATTATAACAAAGAGAAAAAAATCGTCTTGGAAAGCATTAAAAATTTAGAAGAAGAATTAAAAAGTGATGAGATATGCAATCATTTAAAGTTTACGCCTGAAGATATTTTGTTAAAAAGAGATATTGATTATTTGAATAAATTAAAACTAAATCAAGAATATCAAGAAAGAACAAAAACTTGGAAAAAGTTTACCCGAGAAGAAAAATCAGATTTTATTATGAAATATGTTGATAGTGTTAAATTAAAAATGATGGGAACTACAACAACAGTTGACGAAATATTTTTTAGAGAATCTATATGCAAGCCATTTAATGAATTATATGAGAGTGGCTACATTGATACTGAAGAATTTGCTTTATTTGGAAACGTAGTAGGCAAGTTAAGAGTTAGTCATTACTTGCCCGAAGAAAAAGTTATTAATCATATTATGAGATTAAAACAATACTATGATGTCGGTTTTACGGAAGCCACTTATTATGTTCAAAAGAAAGTATTTTATTTCAATTTCTTTGCTGACAATAGGACTATTGTTAGAATATTTCCACTTGAAGATTATATAAAAAATGATCCTGATATGAAAGAAGAAAAATACAAATTTGGAATTATTTATATTAGAGAAAAAGATGAGTTTCAGATGGTAGATGTTGACGCCGCCTTTGATTATATTCCTGATGAAAGCAACACATCAATTATATATCAAAATGGTAATGAGCCGGTCGAAGTTGGTGTTAAAGCAGTCGGCTTTGATATAAAAAATCAAGTTTTATTACAGTAAAACTTGAACACCTTACTTTATAGATTTTTAATCTATAAAGCGAATAAATTATGAAAATCATTGTTTTAGTAAAACAATATTTGAATAATTTTTATAGATAAAATAATAAACAATGTTTGTTATTTTATCATTAGTCCATACGCAAAAATGACTTTTATGTAGTACATAAAAACATTTGATGCGTAGGACTAGCGGATTATAAGGCAGCCGCCTTATCTCCCTTATCTTGATGCTTGCGTCAAGATATATAGGGAGTTATGTATTTTGTCATAACAAAATAACACTATAGAAAGGACGTGAATTATATGTTATTAAGAAGAAAACTATATACTTTATTTGGAAGAAAATTTTATAATTTGAAATATGGCAAATGTTATCTTTTAGGTAAGAAAAATGGTTACTACTTTGTGTGGGCAGATAAATGTTTTAATCATTATATTGTCTGTGATTATATGGACAGCATGGGAACAATGATGAATCAGGAATTTTTTAAATCATTCTTTAAAGCCTATAAGTTTTATCGCAACAAAGTAAAAAAAGCTAAAACGAATTATTCCAAAATTTGTATTAGTACAAACGATATAGGAAGGTAAAAATGAAAGGGGGTTTTAGTTATGAATGAGCTATCATATTCGTTCCATTTAGGAAATGATAAAAACAAAACAAAGAAAGCTAAACAAATGAAAAGTAAAATTGAAACATCATCTTTTAATAATAATGCAATACAAAATTCTAAACATTTAAGCAAAGTTAATCACCATAATTTAAGAAAATATGAGAATAATGATGAACTGATTAGAATTATAAAAGGCTCTAATAATATTGTAACTGATGTCAAAGAACTTTACAAAAAAGAATTTGATAAAGCTAAAGAAGAATATAATAAAAAACAGACTAGATCTGATCGAGTAATAAAAGATTATTTTGAAAAAATCAGTAATGACACTAAACACGATTTAGCTTGTGAAATAATTATTGAACTTGGAGATATGACTTATTGGGAAAACAAAGACATGGAAGAAAAGTATAAAATGGTTTCAGTTTTTGAAAAACAAGTTGAAGATTTAGAAAGACTTGTTCCTAGTTTTAAAGTAGCCAATGCTACAGTCCATTTTGACGAATCTAGTCCACATCTTCATATTGTCGGTATCGCAATTAAAGAAAATTGTAAAACGGGAATGGAAAAACAAGTTGGTAAGACTAGTATTTTTACTAAAGATTCACTAAAAACTATTCAAGATGAAATGCGAAAAGCTTGTATAAAATCTTATAATGAAATTTATGGCCTGAATGCTGAACTTAAAAAGAAAAGCAAAGGAAGAAACAAAGATTATAAAGTTTCGCAAATGCAAGATTATGAAGAATTAGTAAAAAATTATGATAAACAGAGCGAATATATTTCTAAAGTTACTGACAATACAAAAGAGCTAGATTTAAAAACAAAGAATGCAAAGAATATTGTTGAAGGTCTAAAAACTCAACCCTTAAATAAAAACAATTATGTTATTTCTAATGAGAACAAAGAAAAGTTATTGGCTTATTTTAATGATGTTAAAGATTCTTCTGATAAAGTGAAAGATATTACTGATTTTTCAGTTTCTATCAGTAAAGTAAAAGAAGATTTAGAACAAAACTATTCTAAAGTCGAAGAATTAGAGACAAAAGTATATGAGAAAAATTTAGAAAATGAAAAATTAAGACAAGCTGTTTTTAAACAAGATAAAGATATTAAAAAATACAAAGAAGAAAATCGTAACTTGAAACAAGAAAACAATAAATTACAAAGATTAGTTGATTTCTTTAGTGAACTATTTAATAAATTAAAAAGGTTTTTAGAAAGAAAACTTTACAAAAAACCTGAAACAAGAGATAAATATATGGATTTTTCTAAAGAACTATACCATCATGGTATATTGGATTATGATGACTTTAATAATTTAAGAGAAACATACGAATATAATAAAGAAAATATAGAAGAACGTGATAAAGATGATTTTGATTTAAGTTTATAATTAAATGGATATGAAACTAATATAGTAATTTTCATATCCATTTTTGTTAAGTTAAAATCTACACTAATAAATTAAGATAAATAGCTGCAGCGCTACTAAATAAAATACCCAAAGTTATGATAAATGTTGAGATAGCACCATTTGTATTGGAATTGTTTTGTTTCATAGCTGGGTGAACTCCTAATGTCTTTTGTTTTCCATTTGTTTGAGTAGGGGCTTGATTAACTGGAGATTGTAAATTGTTTTGCTGTGTTTCATAAGTTTGATTTGGATTTGCTTCTCTATAATTAGATAGGTTATTTCTCATTTGTATTAATTGTTGTTTTTCAGTTTGAATTTGCATTAATCTATCACTTTCTAAATTTTGTGAATCTTTATTTTTAGAAAAATCCAAATCTTCATATAGCCCATCATATAGTGTTTTTACTGGTGCTTCGCCATTTTTAACTCTTTCTACATTAGCTTGGGTAAGGCCATGACTAACATTAGATAGCAACCCCCAATAAGTAGTTCTTTCAAGATTTATTCCGCTACTATTATAAATATTACGTATATCATTAGCCACATTAGCTTTAACACCATAAATCGTATCATCTGAAATTCCTCTTGCTTTTAAGTCGGCGACTCTTTGTGCAGGGATAGTAATATCAAACTCGGTTATTTCAACATTTGTCCCATTATTTTTAATTCTCCCCATCATTTCGCTAGTATCAATATGAGCCTTTTTTTGTTCGTCGGTTAATTCGCCACTTGCAAAAACGTGTAATTGATTTCCAAAGACGTCTATTAATTCTGGCCTAAGTTGTTTTATTTTATTAAAAGTAGTTTCTACTTTTTGAAGATGGGCAGGACTTTCTTCCAACATAGTTTCATTATACATATATCTAACACCATTAGGCTTTTTAATATTATCAAATACGGAAACTAATTCTTCTAAAGAAATACCAAAAAATTTATCCCATGTTTCTTCATAATGATCTCTTGCATTTTGCGGTTTATTATATTCAACTAATTCGTTAAAAATTTCAACAGTTTCAACCACATTTTTACCTTTTTCATTATTATAACTTGAAATAAAATTCATTAAATTAGTAACATAGTTTTGCATATTAGCAAAAACCTCATCATGATTACTTTTGTCAAATCCTGAATCGGCAAATTTTTGTGCAATTTCATAATCAAAGACACCATTTATCCTAATATGCTTTCCTGTTTTCTCAGCATAATCAAGAGCAAGTTTTAATTGGGATGGATCAAACCTCATGCCATCTTTTGTCATATTCATACAAGATCCATATTTTCCCATAGCTGTAACAATAGTATCAATTTTCCCGTTGTTTTTAATTCTACTATTAAGTTCAGTAAATTGTTCATAGGTAGCACTTTTAACATTGGAAAAATCTTCAAATTGAAAGTGATTAAACTTATCACATACTTCTTTGCCACAAGTTGCCTCTAAGGCTTTGTATGCTTCTTGAATTTTACCTTCTCTAACAAAAGATAAAACATATTCTTTTGCATTTTCAGGCACAGCCAAATCAGTTAGTTTTCTATCAGCTTTTTCTACTTGAGTTAAGGTAGAATCGGTAATTGGATCTACTAGTGAGTCTTGATATTTTTTAAAAAACATTCTTTTTAAAGTATCTAAATCTTGAGTTTTTAATTGGTCTATATTTAAGTTTTGTATCATTTGCGGTTGCCCACATTTTTTAAAATATTCTATTAGCTCGTCATGAGAACTACAATTTACGATTGTAAGTAAATTTACTGATAGTGAGTCTAAATAAACACCATTTTTATTAGCGTCAATTTCCATTCGCATCTGTTCCATAGCTTTCATTTTTTCTATTTCAGCAAGATAATTTTCAATAGTTTGTTTTGCTAAAGCATTTATTTTTTGAACAATAACATTATAATCTTCAGGTGAGTCTTTAAACATTGTAATAGCTCTTTGAATTTTGCTATTATCAATTATCCCTTTGTACTGTTGATTTAATTGCCTAGCAAGATTGATTATATATTCAGTTATAGCTTGGGCTTTATTAGGCATTTTGCTCACCTCGTATTCTAAAATAAGTATAACATATTTCCATTGAAATAGATAGTAATTGCTACTTTGCCTTTACACCATACATGTCAATAAAAAGCCTTATTTATTTAAGTTTATGGGCAAACATGATATAATACATTTATAGGGAGATGATTACAAATGGATAAGTATAATGAGTTTATTGACCAAATAGTTGATGTTATGCTTAGTAGAGATGAAAATGATTTAGAAGAAGCAATGTATGATGTTGACCCATCTTTGACACACATTCCTTTAGCAAATAAAACTAAATTTTTAAAAGATGTGGGTCAGAAATTACAAGAAGCAATAGAACAAGGCAGTTCTTTTAGGATTGATAATATAACTAATCTTATTCAAGATCAAAATGCAGATTCTAATTATGGTATATATATGTCATCAAGATTGATGAGTTCTAATTTAGAAAAACTTTTTAAAGCTAGCTGGATAAAGGATAACAAAGATTTTATAGATGTTTTAAGAGATGTTCAATTATCAGCTTTACGCACTGATAGAAACTTAGCCAAACAATTTTCAGAATTGTTAAAAGGTGGGAATGAAGAAACTGGTATTGGTTTAATAACTAAAAAAAGTATATTTTTATTAGATGGTGAAATGAATAGGATTAGATGCCAAAGAACTATTGATAAACTTTCTCAAGAAATGGCGGAACTTGATGAAGAAAGAAAAAATGGCGAAATAGATGTGGCGACACATGTAAAACAACGTAACATAAAACAAGCTAAATTTGAAGCTGCATATCTTGCGATGGAAACAAATGAAAAATTTACAGACTTTAATGTTTGTGCGTTACAGTATAAAGCTGATAAAGCTGCTGGTAAAATAAATCCTACTATGAAAGAGCAATCTGTGGAAGCACGAAATGAATATAATAAACTAGCCATAGAAGAAAGTTTAAAACAAGATGAAATTTCCTATTTAGAGGGTGATATATCGCTAGCAGAATATCAAGAAGCTGAAAAACAAGCACAACAACAATTAGATATGTTAGAAAAACGAATAAATGCGAGAACAACGAATGCTAACGTTAATAGTGGAAAAACACGTTAGGAAGAAAAAAATGACATTAGCGATTATAGTAGAAAAAACAGTAAATAAAATAAAAAATACTAAATCAAACACTCAAATAACCATTAATGAATTGCTTGATGAAGAAGATAGAAAATTTATTAAAGAGAAAAATATAGATATGTTTGATTTAACTGAAACGGTTTTAGAAACATTAAAGGAAGATGCGAGTATTAATCTAATGCCTCTAAATGATAAAGGTGTAACTGGGCTCCCATGGACTATTAAGTATATAGTAAAAAATATAGAAATAGACTAATAAAAAATTAATAGAACGATCTAAAAACAATCTAAAAAAGAAAAATTAAGTAAAGAAGAAATTGATATTCGCATTGTGATTAGAAGCAAAACAATTAACTGATGATAAATAGATAGATTAAAGAAAAGGCAATAAATTGCTTTTTTTTGTTCCTTTTTTAGCTCGAGCTTCAGTAATAGCAAACAAAACTCGTTCAAATGAATTATTACTCACTGGCGTAGTATAATAGCTGTTTTTATAAGGTGTTAGCTTCCAATAAAAATCGTGGTTTTCTTCGATTATATCAATATAATAAAAATGATGGTTATATTTTACACGAATTAAATTTTTACTTATACCAATATCAAAAATATTATTATTTTCACGTTTTAGTTTCTCAAATGTAGGAACAATTTGCTCACGAAATAGTTTTACTTTCAGTTTGTTTATATCATCTAATTTTCTCATATAGCTATTTTCCTTTCTCAATCCTTATAATTATTATATCACATTTCAACCTATTTGCCAGACTTTTAAGGTTATTTTCTATATAAATGAGAAAATTATATATAGGTGAAATCTTATGTTTGGAAACAATTTGAAATGGTGTCGAGAAGATTTAGAGATGACACAAAAGGAACTTGGTTTTATATTTGGAGTTAGTAGAAAAACTGTATCTGGTTGGGAAACCGATAGTAATCCAATACCTTTTAACAAACTACTTAAATTTTGTAGTATGTATGGTTATTCATTAGATTTTGTTTTAGGACTTTCAAAGAAGAAAAATAAATATGATACTCCAATTAAAACCGACAAAAAGAAAATAGGTAAGTTATTGAAAGAATTTAGAAAAAGTTTAAAACTATCTCAATTAGAATTTGCTGATAAATGTGGTGTATCACAAACAACCTATAGTCATTATGAAACAGGTTTAAATCTTATAACGACTACAACAGCTTATGCCATTTGTAAAACATATAATATATCAGCTGATTGGTTAGTGGGTAGGACAAGTAAGAGATCTAAATAAATATAGGATAAATTAAAGTATAAAAAAGTAAAAATACAAGATATTTTACTTTTTTAAGTGTATTTTTAGACAAAAACGGTTATTTTTAACACTTTTTTTAAAAAAACTATTCAAAAATAGCTAAAAATATTGTATAATGTAATAGCAGTTGATTTTTATATCAATTTGTCAGCTTGTTAGTAGTTGTAAATAACTACGTCGCAGGCACCAGAGGGAAATTTGTCCAAACTATTTTGGACTTTAATATAGAGAACTTGCCAAAAGTTCTTTTTTATGTTATGATGTATTTGTCAAGGAAACTTGCATAAAATAAAAAAGGGAACATTCAGTTTCGTCAAGTTGAATGTCTACCTACTATATTTGGGTTAGACACTTATTCTAGCGAATGAGTGTCATTTTTTTATAACCACTATCATAATGATAAGGAGAAATAAAATGATAGTAATGAGCTTGAGAACTTTTACAATAAAAGCCTTAGTTTTCATTTTTATCAAACCCCCTTTCTTTAAAAGAATGGAGGTAGACACTCAACAACTGATATTCCCTATAAAAAAGTATACTATTTATTATATACAAAAACAAGTGTTCGAATAATATTTTATTAAAAAGTTGTTGTACATCTTTCTTTATGGCATCATAGAGGTTGAAAGTCGCACCTTTGCGATTTAAGAATATAGGTTCATAACATTTGATGTTATGGGCTTTTTTCATTGCCTGGAGATGAATCATTACGAAAACGACCATAGAACAATTAACTTTTCCCTTTGATTTAGTATATCACTCACCTAGTAATAGAGGAAGAATACAACAAATTAAGTGATTAGAAAACAGTTCAATAGATTATTTATATGTGAAGTTGTAAGATAAGTGTAGACATAAAAAAGCGTGTCTACATTTTTGTTATAATGTTTAATATAAATAACTAGTTAAAATAATTCAAAAAATGTATTGCCAAACAAATGTTCAAATTGTATAATAATGTTATCAAGGAGGTCAAAATGCAAGAAAGTAATATTATTTTATATGAAACAGAAGATGAAAAAATAAATATAGATGTATTTTTAAGAGATGAAACAATATGGCTTACTCAAAAAAGTATGGCTGAATTATTTGATGTAAATATTCCTGCAATTTCTAAACATTTAAATAATATATATGAAGAGAAAGAATTACAAAAAAATTCAACTATTTCCAAAATGGAAATAGTTCAAAAAGAGGGTAATCGTGATGTTAAAAGAAATGTAGAATTTTATAATTTAGATGTCATAATTGCTGTAGGTTATCGAGTAAATTCTAAAAAAGCAACACAATTTAGAATATGGGCTACTAATGTTTTGAAAGATTACATTATTAAAGGTTTTAAAATAGATGTAGAAAGAATGAAAAACGGTCCTAAATTTGGTAAAGACTATTATGAAGAATTACTGGAGACTATTAAAGAAATTCGATTAAGTGAACGAAGACTTTATCAAAAAATTACCGACTTATTTGAAAGTACAAGTATAGATTATAATAAAAATTCCGAAGAAGCATATACATTTTTTAAAATTGTTCAAAATAAACTTCATTATGCCATATCTGGTCATACTGCAGCAGAACTTATATATGAAAGAGTAGATTCTAATCAAGAACACCTTGGACTTACTAATTGGAAACATTCTCCAAATGGTAAAATTATGAAGTATGATATAGGTATTGCTAAAAATTATTTAAATGAACAAGAAATAAAAAAATTAGAAAGTTTGACAACTTTATTTTTAGATTATGCCGAAGATATGGCAAATGAACACAATCTAATGACAATGCAAAAATGGATTGATGCAACGGATGATTTATTGAAATTTCGAAAAAAGAAAATTTTATCCAATTCTGGTAATATTTCTCATAAACAGGCTTTAGAAAAAGCTAATGAAGAATATGAAAAATTCAGAATTAAACAAGATAAAAAATATGTATCATCAATGGATGAATTATATGAAAAATATTTAGAAGAATATAAAAATAGTTTTGACACTAATTAGTGTCAAGGGAACTTGCATAAAATAAAAAAGGAACATTCAATATCGCATATTGAGTGTTGCCATATAATGTGCATCACCTAAATCATTGCTGAGTTAGGTGATTCTTTTCTTCTAAAACTTCAAATTAAAACAATATTTTGATATAATTATTATAATAATTGCAAATATTTTAAATAATAAATTAATTCAAAATATAGGAGTGGGACGATGAAAAATTATAAAGAAATAATAGTGGAACCTAATGAAAAATTATACGGAAAAATATTAATTGTGAATGAAAAACCAAAACAAGGTTTTAATTTTGGTTACACAATTTTTATTCCTGATTCTACAAAAAAGGAAACCACGCTTATGGTTGAAGGTGCTAACATTGGATTAGTACCCGACACTTTAGAAGAAGAAAAACAAGTGCTTTTAGATAGAGTAACAAATTTAGATAAAATAGGAATACCAATGTATTATGTGGCCAAGGATTTAGGTTTTCCAATTTTATATCCACTTTTTCCTAAATGGCCAAATAGTGAAGATATGATATATACACATATGTTAAGTTCAAATAGCTTAAATAGCAAAACTCCAATGATAGATGAATTAGGACTTAAACGAGTGGATATTCAGCTTATTATGATGATTAAAGATGCCAAAGAAATATTAAAAGATTATAATATCAATATTGATGATAAAATAATGATAGATGGTTTTTCCGCCTCTGCCAAATTCGCTAATAGATTTGCTATATTACATCCTGAAATAGTAAAACTGGTTATTGCTGGAGGAGTGTCAGGTGCTTTAACACTTCCACTTAAAGAAATTAATGGTGAAAAATTATTATGGCCTGTAGGTATAGGTAATTTAGATGAATTAACTAATGAAGATATAAAAATAAATATAGAAGAATTTCAAAAAATTAGACAATTTTATTATATGGGTCTAGAAGATACAAATGATCCATTTGTTTTAAAGCCAAATACTGATCCCAATAACTATATTCCTAGATATCCTGAACTAATTAAATCTAATGAATTAAAGCAAATGTATAAATATTTAGGGAATGATATGATACCAAATAGATGGGAAAGAACCCAAGAACTTTATAATGAATTAGGAATCAATGTTAATTTTAAATCTTATGAGAGTGTAGGACATAGACCAAGCCCAGCTATGGATGATGCAAAAAAAGAAATAGAGAATATAATGACTAGTAAAAAAACTAATATACAAAATACAACTACTTATAGAATGTAATATTCCAAATAATTATTAAAATTATGAATTGTTGAAATAGGGAGGCAAGCTCTAAATGAATAAAGCAGAACTTATAAAGTTAAATAAAAATATGGGAAAGGCTGAATATGAAATGTATCAAGACATTGAAGATATAAATTTTCGTTCATCCAATCCGATATTAAATAAAAGCTACGGGGAATATAAAAACATTATAAGCGATTTTATAAAAGAAGAAACACAGTTAAATCCAAAAATTAATTCAACTACTAATAGATATATATTATATATTGATGATATGCCTATAGGGGAATTTGGAATCAGAACAACATTTAATGATTTTTGGATGAGTAGTGGCAGCCAAATATTTTATAAAATTAGAAAAAGCGAATATGGGAAAGGCTATGGAAATATCATTTTAAAATTAGGGCTTATGGAGTGCAAAAAACTAGGTATGAAGCAGGTTAGAGTAAACTGTGATGATAAAAATATTCCATCTAAAAAAATGATTCTTCGTGCTGGTGGTAAAGTAGATAAACATTATAAGGCTGCTTATGGTGATGCGACAAGTTATATTATAAAATTGAATTGATAATATTTATGAATCATATATAGTAAAACTTTTAAATAAAAACAGAATTTTAGTATAATTATAAATATTGTTATATTGTTAAAATACCAAAATATTATATGGGGTGGATGCAACATCGAGATGGAAGTATTGAACCTCCAATTCCAATGTGGATACCAACAGGGGAATTAGATTATAATGGGAGAAAAATATCAATTTTAACTCCTCATCTAATTGCTGGAGTATATTCATTGGAAAGAAATCAAGTAATGCCTAATCCTAATTATAATCCGAAGTATGATCCAACAGGAATGCAGTATGCTAATGAGCAAATAGACAATATGAAATTAAATTATGATGATAAGTATTCAGAATGGTTAAAGTTTGCTATAGCTAGAAAACAACTTGACTTTGATGAATTGACTAGACGAGATACTGATACAAATATTTGGAGAGGATATATGCAACATTATGAAAGTAAAATACCTGAAAAATTTGAACTTAGACCAGCAAGGACAAAATAAAAAGAATTAAAGTGATATATTATGCAAAGTATCAAAAAAACTGAATGTATATAGTGAGATAAAAACCTTGTAAAATAAGGCTTTTATCTCTTTCTTTTGGAACTTGATAAAAGTTTTTTTTATGTTATGATGCATTTATCAAGGAAACTTGCATAAAATAAAAAAGGAACATTCAATATTGCAGTGTTGAGTGTTACCCAATAATTTGTGTAGCACCTAATTCAAACTGTTTGAGTTAGGTGCACTTTTAATTTAGAATTACGAAAAGTAATGCTATAAGTAAAAGGATGATAGCTATTAAAGAAAAGATTAGAAAATCTTTCTTATTCATCAAGCATCACCCAACTATTAAATGTTCCTAATACAATATTTTTGTATTAAACTTATGACAATTTAGAAAATATATGCATATTGACCACCAATATGCATATATAAATAATAATTATCTAGTCTTAGTTGAACGCATTTCTATTGCTTCTTCAATAGAATCAATATGTTCACACATTTCTTTAGGCATAGGACTTAATGCAAATGAATCACCGAATACTTCCTTTTGTGAATCTAGAAATGCCTTTGCATCTTTCCAACTGTTTATAACAACATCTTTTCCAACACCTTCTAATTGTGGATATTGTGTTAATACATAAGGTTGAGCAGCTTCCATTACCCTTGGTATTTGATGTGTATAAATACTATCATTGGAAAGATAATTTAAAATATCATAAACCTTTTCCATTTCTGTAAACAGTCTTCCTGTAGTTACAGTTAAGACACTACCTAAATCAAAACTTTTTTCATTATTTTCTGACATAATTAACCTCCTTCAACGATTAAATTATAGCATAATTTTATATATATAACTATATTTTTGATAAAATTGCCAAAAATGTGTCAACTATATCAGTTAATATATCTTCTATACTTAAAAGTTATTGAACTTCTTTCTTTAGAATACTAGTTTATAAAAGATACGCTTTTTATTATAAGACTTTTTACATAACTTTTATTTAATTAGTGTACATTTTGGTTATATTGTGATATATTGTCATTAGAAAACCAGTAGGTCGATTCGGTGAAACATCCGATATACCGCTGGTTTTTTGATGCTATTAACTTTATAAAAAAATAATATATTAGTTATTTATTATTGACGTAATGTCCACTTCTCATGTATAATTATCATATATAGTGGACAAGGAGAAAACAGTATGGAGATTTTTACAATAGAAGACATTGCTAAAAAAACTGATAAAAGTGTAAAAACAATTAGAAGACAAATTGCCGAAGGTAGTTTAAAAGCAACTAAAATTAATAATAGGTATAGAATATCAGTAGAAGATTATAAAATATGGTATAAAAATTATATTAATGGGAAAAGAAAAAAAACCATTTTTGATGATGTAAACTATAAAAATGAAGAATCAAAAAAAGTAAATTATATAGATATTTCAAAAGAGTGGAAAATTGATGGCTGGAAAAATCCTAAAGATAGAAAAGAAATTAATTTTATAGATTTATTTTCTGGCGCTGGCGGGTTATCCTGCGGGTTAGTTATGGCTGGTATGAATCCGGTTGGAAGTATTGAAATAATGGATCAAGCTGTTTCAACTTATAAATATAATTTTATAGATAAAAAAGGATTCAAAGAAAATATCAAAAGTAGAGATATTAGGGAAAAAGAAGTTAAAGAGGAATTATATAATAGTGTTGAAAATCAAAATATAGATGTTATTGTTGGTGGTTTTCCTTGTCAGGGATTTAGTATGGCAGGAAATAGAATTATTGCAGATAAAAGAAACACTTTATATTTAGATATGTTAGAAATTGTTAATCATATAAAACCAAAAATTGTAGTAATGGAAAATGTCCCAGGTTTAAGGTCTATGCTTGGAGGAAAAGTTGAAGAAAAAATTATTAATGATTTTGAAAAGATCGGTTACAAAATGAATGTCACAATTTTAAATGCGGCCGATTATTATACTCCGCAAACACGAAGAAGAGTTATTTTTATTGGAAATAGAATTGGTGTAGATAACTATTATCCTAAGCCAATATTAACTCCAGATAAATATATAACTACTAAATCAGCAATACAAGATTTAATGAATAAAGAAGATGACCTATTATTTAATCACGTGGCAACTAAGCATAATAAAGTGATGGAGCAAAAATTACTGGCTGTTCCAGAAGGTGAAAGTCTATATAAAAATTATTCTGATTCGTGGAAAAAGTGTCCTTGGAATAAACCATCTTGTACAATAAAAGAAAATCACGGGGGAGTTAATATACATCCAAAATTACCAAGAGTTTTAACAGCAAGAGAAATGGCAAGATTACAATCATTCCCTGATGATTTTATATTCCAAGGTTCAAAGAAATGGCAATTAACGCAAATCGGAAATGCCGTTCCTTGTTATCTAGGCAAGGCGATTGGATTAGCTGTTGTGAAAATGTTAGAAAATAATTCAAATTGAACTATTTTACATATTAAAAGCTATTTAATTATTAATTTTCTTGTATTTTTATGGGCATCAATGTATAATATATCTGAAATATTAAGATAGAAAATATATGATATTATTTAAAAGTATACGTGATTTTGCATTTTTTGCGGAAATTTTATACGAAACGTTAGATATTAAGGAAACGTCCCGCTAAAAACAAAAAAAAGATTATTTAGATAAAGTCCCGCAAAATAAGGGAAAA
>CANQPR010000011.1 GCA_947625715.1 uncultured Bacilli bacterium | reverse complement strand
CTTTCTCTTATCTTTTGATAATTGAAAGGGAAAACATCTGATATATTTCAAATGTATCCATGAACATTATATCAAACGTTTGTTCTTTACACAATAATTTATACTAAATTTTGACAATTTAAAAAACACACTTGTATATTGACTTATCAATATGCTTAATATTAATGGGAGAAAATACTATGAATAAATATTTAAAAGTTATGTTTGGAACATCATCTAGCGCAAATAATAATCTAAACTATAAAATTGATGAAATAAATATTTCAAATAATTGGAATCCTTCAGCACAAGACCCTAAAGAAATGGGTGGATTTAATTTTAGTACAGAAGATAAGATATTAAGATGGCTAATAAGAGGAGATACATTATATGATGTAGAAATTCCTAATGATGCCGAGTTAATAGATTGTCCTAGTAAATCGACTCCACACGGAGTATTTAGAAGTAATAAAATAATCTTACACAATCCTAGAAAAGTAACTGATGAAATTGCCTTAGAGTTATATAAAAAATCAAAATTGCCAACAGTATCTTATTATAAAGCATTAGCAGGTTGTGCAATAAGAGGATACAAAAATACATGTTTAGAAATTATTAAAGATAAAGTAAATAAAAATAATATTGATTTAGTTTTATCAGAAATTGAAGATTTTGTATCTCCATTTGGAAATGATGATACAAAAAATGAATTACAAGTATATGAAGAGATTATGAAAATATTAAATAGAATTAAAGATTATCCTTAGACTATTTTTATACACTTGTCAAAATAACTACGGGGTTAATTATTTTAGCAAAACAAATATTAAAAGCTTAACCTAAATATAAAATTTGATAAACCATTTTTTTATTTATAAAGCAAAAAAGTTTTTGTATCACTAATACAAAAACTTGCGAAAAATACATATTTTTTGCATAATAAGTTTATTGAAAAGAGGCAAGATTATGATAGAAAGAAATGAATATTTAGATATCTTAAAAAGATTCAAAGATAAGGACTTAATTAAAGTAGTTACCGGAATTAGAAGATGTGGTAAATCTACTTTATTAGATATTTATAAAAATTACTTACTTCAAAATGAAATATCTAACGATCAAATTATAAGTATAAATCTTGAAGATTTAAAATATAATTTTATAACTGATTATATGTCATTATATAACTTCATTGATAATAAATTAAATAAAAAGAAAAAAAAATTATGTTTTTATTGACAAAGTACAATTAATAACAGATTTTCAAAAAGCAATAGATAGTTTATACCTCAATAAAAATGTTGATTTATATATAACTAGTTCCAACGCTTTTTTACTATCTAGTGAATTAGCTACTCTTTTATCAGGAAGATATATAGAAATTAAAATGTTACCATTATCTTTTAAAGAATATAAATCTGCAAACAATGAAAATATAACTAATGATGAATTATATCAGAAATATATTTCTTTGGGATCATTTCCATACACTTTACAATTAGAAACTGAAGATGACGTAGGAATGTATTTAAGTAATATTTATAACGACATCATCATAAAAGATGTAATGAAAAGAAAAAATATAACTGACGAAAATAATCTTAAAAAAATCTCGAACTTTGCTATGGATAACATTGGCAACTTATTATCTCCAAATAATATTGCTAATACAATGACATCAGATGGTAAAAAAATAAATGTTAGAACAGTAGAAAAATATCTTAATAGTTTTATTGAATCTTTTTTTCTATACAAAGCTACAAGATATGATATAAAAGGAAAAAATTACTTAAGAACGGGTGAAAAATATTATGGTTCTGATTTAGGATTAAGATATTTTATTTTTGGAAGAAAAATAGGTGATTTTGGTCATATTCTTGAAAACGTTGTATATTTAGAGCTTAAAAGACGAGGATATGATGTTTACATTGGAAAAATAGGCGAATATGAAATAGATTTTGTTGCCATAAATAATAAAGGCAAACTATATGTTCAAGTAGCAGAAACATTAAAATCCTCAAATAACAAAACTTTATTAAGAGAACTAAGGCCTTTGCAAAAAATTAATGATAACTATGAAAAAATAATCTTAACTCTTGATAAAATACCTTCAGCTAATGAAGAAGGAATTAAAATTTATAACGTTTTAGAATGGTTATTAAATTATTATTAATTTTTATAAAAAAAGTTACTTTTACTTATCTTTAACGATAAACAAAGTAACTTTTTATTTGAATCATGTTTAATGTTTTTTATTAAAATAAAATTTCTAATCCTTTTGATTGAACAAATTTAATAAAATCATTTTTAAAATTTTCTAATTCTGTACTTTCCAAAGTTCTATCATAACTTCCAATCTGATAACGAATTGTAAACTTTTTAACTTTATCATCTTCATAGACATCAATAAAAGATACCCCTAAAATAAGTTTTGATGAATATTCATCTAATATTTTGGCAATATCAGCATATTTAACTTCTTTGGAAGCTACTAGTGTATAATCTAAAGAAACTACTGGATATTTACTTATTTCTTTAAATAGGACATTATTTTTATTAATATTTACATACTTTTCAAAATTAATATCAATCATAACCATAGCTTTCTTTTTGCCAATATAGCGCATTAATTTTCCATTTGTAACAATTATATTACCAATACATACATCATCTACAATTATAGCCTTACTTTTTTCTTGATTATAGTAATCAGGTAAACTAGCCTCTTTAAAAATAATTTCTTTATTTTTTAAAGCTTTAAATAAGGAAATAACCATTCCTTTAGCTTCTTGATAAAGATTTTTGATGTTACTTTCATCATCAGCTAAAATAATACTTAAATGTTTTTCATTTTGATTATCATTAATAATCGTCCCAATTTCAAATATTTTAACACTAGCAAAATTTTTTAAATTATTCTTAACTATTGGCAATAAACTTAACGATAAATCATCCCTAAGTAAATTGTTTTTCGTTTGACTTAATAATTTTACTCCCTCTTTTTTTATTTCCAACTTATTTAACATTTCATCTGAATACCATAAATATGAATGAACTTCATGAAGATTAAAAGCTGTTGCTAAATATTTTTTTACTTTATATTCTTGCTCCCAATAATCTTCTAAGACATTGGCAGTTATATCAACATTTAATGGTTGTTCAATTAATTTATCATAACCAATCATTCTTAATATTTCTTCAATAATATCTGCTTCAAGAGAAATATCTTTTGTTGCTCGATATGTAGGAACCGTAATTACAAAGCAATCTTCTTTTATATCAACTTTAAAGCCTAACGATACTAGTATTTCTTTTACTTTTTTATCACTAACAGGTAAATTACAATATCTATTTATTGTCTTTTTTGATAAGACAATTTCTTTTTCTTTTAAAGGTTTTGAATAAATATCTGTTAAATTAGAAACAATTTGCATTTGCGGATTTTCTTGTTTTAATAAATATAATAATCTTTTAATAGCAAAATCACATAAATTAGGGTCAAGACTTTTTTCGTAACGTGCTGAAGCTTCTGTTCTAAGTCCTAATTTCACAGCGCTTTTTCTTATAGAACCAGCTAAAAAATTAGCACTTTCTAAAAAAATAGAAGTTGTATCATTTAAAATTTCACTATCTAAACCACCCATAATTCCGGCAATTCCAAAATATTTTTTCCCGTTACTTATCATCAAAGTATCTTTATATAAAGTTCTATTTATACCATCAAGTGTTGTATAAGTATCTAAATCTTTTGCTAGTAAAACTTCAATGTTCTTAACTACTCTTGCATCAAAAGCATGCATAGGTTGTCCTAATTCTAGCATTAAATAATTGGTTAAATCAACAAACAAATTAATTGACCTCATACCTGTATAATACAAAAATATTTGCATATCTAAAGGGGTTTTATTATTTATTAGATTAGCAATTTTTATTCCACAATAACGAGGGCAAAAATCTTTTTCTCTAACACTTATATCTAAATCTTCTTTATCATTTGTTACTTCTAAAATATCTAAAGGTAATAATTCATGATTGGTAATAGCAGCAATTTCTCTAGCAATGCCATAATGTCCCCATAAATCAGGACGATTGGTCAAAGATTTATTATCAATTTCTACAATAATATCTTTAACGTTAAACAAATCACATATATCAACACCTAAAGGTGTATCACTATCAAATTCTATTATGCCATCGTGAGCATCACCAATGCCTAATTCGTCCATTGCACACATCATTCCATAAGAATAATATCCCGCTAACTTTCTTTTTTCTATTTTAATATTGCTTACCATTCCGCCAACTTTTACTAAAGCCCCAATTAAACCAACTTTAACATTTGGAGCCCCACAAACAATATCATATTCTTCTGAGCCATCAAAAACTTTTAACAAAGAAAGCTTTTTACTATCAGGATGTTTTTCACAACTTATTATTTTAGCCGTGACAACATCTTTTAAATCATTACCTTTTTCATATACATTTTCTACTTCGGCTGTTTTTAAAGTAAATGTATCCCAAATAGTTTTAAAATTAATATCATCAGCATTTTTTATATATTTTTTTAATTGATTACAAGAAATTAACATAACTATAGCTCCTATTCTATTTCAAATTCATCTAAAACGCGCAAATCACCACTATTTAAATAACGAATATCATTTATTTTGTATTTCATCATAGCTAATCTAGTTAGCCCAATTCCAAAAGCAAAACCAGTATATTCATTTGGATCTACGCCACTCATTTTTAAAACATTAGGGTGCACCATTCCCCCTGGAATTAATTCAATCCAACCTGAATTTTTACAAGTAGGACAACCCTTACCACCACATATTAAACAATTCATATCCATTTCAAAACTAGGTTCTGTAAAAGGGAAAAATCCCGGTCTAAGTCTTACTTTAACATCCGTTTTAAAAACTTCTTTTAATACTTCTCTCATTACATAAAACATATTTTCAATTTTAATATTTTTATCAATAACCATACCTTCTAATTGAAAGAAAGTATTTTCATGTGATGCATCAATATCTTCATTTCGAAAAACTCTTCCTGGGGAGCAAACTCTTAAAGGGACGCCATAGTTTTCCATTGCATGTACTTGATCGCCACTTGTTTGGGTGCGAAGTAATTTTTTATTATCTAAATAATAAGTATCTTGCATATCTCTTGCTGGATGGTCTTTAGGAATATTTAAAGCTTCAAAATTATGATAATCATCTTCCATTTCAAAACCTTTTAAAACCGTAAATCCCATTCTATTCAAAATATCGGTTACTTCTTTAGCCACGATGGTCACAGGATGAAGGGAACCTAAAGAAACATTGCAAGGTATTGTTTCATCAAAATTTAAATCTATTTTTTCTTCTAAGGCCACTATTTTATCATTAAATAATTGTTCTAATTCTTTTTTCTTATTATTTAAAAATGGTCCAAATTCTTTTTTTTCTTCATTACTCATTTCTTTTAAAGAAGAAAGTAAATTATTTAACTCACTTTTTTTCCCAATATATTTTGATTTAATATTTAATACATCAGCTTCTTTTTCTACTTTTGCTAATTCTTCTTTAGCTAAAGAAATAATTTTTTCTACTTGTTCTTTCACGTTTTTTCCTCCTTTATATAAAAAAACTTCTAGCCTATGGGACGATTAATAACCGCGGTACCACCCATATTCTAGAAGACTAGCAACTTATTCGTTTAAAGCACGAGACACTATCAAACTCCAATGGTTGAAATTCATCTATATCAGTGCCTATAAATATTTTTCAGCTTATAAATATTCTCTCTTTTCTAGGATAATATAAATTACTTAATCCATTATCTGCGTTCTTAATATGTATTCTAGCATGTTATAATAAATAATTCAATTGCTTTTTTATTTTAATAATTTTCAGCTTTTAATTCCATAAAAGCTTTAGGATGTTTACAAACAGGACATACATCTAATGCTTTTTCGCCAACATAAACATGGCCACAATTACGGCATATCCAAACTTTTTCTTCACCTTTTTCAAAAACTAAATTATTTTCGATATTACTTACTAATTTTAAGTAACGTTCTTCATGATGTTTTTCAATTTCACCAACTTGAGAAAATAATTCAGCTATTTCATCAAATCCTTCTTCTTTAGCAACTGATGCAAATTCTTTATACATATCTGTCCATTCATAATTTTCACCACTTGCAGCATCTTTTAAATTAGTAAGGGTATCAGGTATATCATTATCATGTAATGCTTTAAACCAAAGTTTAGCATGTTCTTTTTCATTATTAGCTGTTTGTTCAAATATTTCAGCTATTTGTTCATAACCTTCTTTTTTAGCTTTTGATGCATAATAAGTATATTTATTTCGAGCTTGGCTTTCACCTGCAAATGCTGTCATTAAATTACTTTCTGTTTTACTTCCTTTTAATTCCATTTTTATAACCTCACTTCCAAGTAATATTATATAACAAAAAAATGGAGATTTCTACTCCATTTGCATTTTAAATAACGAAGCTAACTTTTGTAACAATTCAGGTTCTTTAATGATTCTAACATAAACTTTGTCTTCTTCAATTTCTTCTTCTAATATTGTTACTTTTGATGAATCAATCTTTTTTTCATCATCAAAACCAGTTGCTAAAAAATAATGTTTATTATCATTAATTAGTTCATTTAAAATTATATATTGTTCATTATTTTCTAATGTAATTATTGTTGCTTCTTTAATTTTCATCAAAATCACCACTTAATATATCATTAAAATTTATATATTCATCATCATTATTAGTAGTATCACTACTCTTAATAACTGGTTCTTCTAAAACTTCTAAGTCACCTAAACTTTCAATTTCTTCTTTTGGTATTTCTATAACAGGCACAGATGTAACTTCTTCTTTTTTATTTACTTTGGTTAATTGTTCAACATTTGTTACTAATAATCTATCATCATTTAATGAGCGAGGAGGAAAATTTTTAACTTCCTCTTGTTCTTCTTCTTTTATTGGTTCATTTTTTAATTCTATTGGTTCTTGATTATCTAAAATATCATTTATTCTAAATTGTTCTAAATCAACATATTCATCAGTTTTTTCTTCAGTATCTAAAACTTCTTTTTCTTCTTTTTTACCTTTTTCATTGGCACATAATTTTAATTCTATTTCATCATATATTTCATCTGGTGAAACTTTATATTTTAGGCGATGTTTAATTTGGTCTACATCATCAGACATTTTCTTTAAATTAACTTTATCAGCTTCCATTGCTAAAACATCTTTGGCATGATTATAATTATTTTTCTTATCATTTAAATCGGCAATTTCTTTTTCATAATTTTGGATTTGTTGTTCTAAGCCATAAATAACATCGACATTAATATGTTTAGAATCTAAAACAATTTTTTCTAGTTCACTTTGATATTTTAATACTAATGATAAAGCCATATTATATTCTTCATTTTTTCTTTTATAGGCTGTTTGTAAAGTTGCTAAACGTCTTGCTGTTAAATTATCGGTGTTACTAAATATTTCTTCTTTATATTTATTAATTTCTTCTTTTAAAATTTTTACTTTTTCATCAGCTTTATCTATTTCTGTCACAATATTTTTTATAGTTATTTCATCAATTTTCTTTAACTTTTCATTATAATAATCTATCTCACTTTGACAATCTTTTATTTGATTTTGTAAAAAATTGATTCTTGCATCAATTAGTAAAACATCTTCTTTTAAATATGATTTATTTTCAATAAAATTAGCAAATTCATCTCTTTTTTGACTTTTTTGCTCTAATATTTCTTTTAAATCACCTTTAGCTGTCATATAAGGTTTGGTTTTGACTATATTAACTAATTCTCTAATTGTAGTTAAAGCCGCGGTTTGATCATCTAAATCATATAAATTCATTGCTTCTTGTCCTAAATAAACAGGGTCAGTTACAATAGCTGTTTTTTGATTTTCCAAATCTTCTAATTCTTGATTTAGCTTATCAATTTTTTGTAAATCAGCTTCTTTTAAATCATTATCAACATAGGAACTAGGATTATTTAAATTTTCGATTGTTTCATTTAAACGAGTTTCCACATTAGCTAAATTATTTTCTAAATTTATTTTATTATCACTTAAAGACGCTAATAACTCACTTACATGTTGATATCTTGTGTTTAATATTTCTTGTTTTTTAGTTAATTGTTCCATTTCTTTGGTCATTTTTTCAATTAAGTTTTCATAAAATTCATTTAATTCTTTATTATTATGAACACTTTTTAATTTGGACTCAATGGTTTCTAATAGTTGCTTTAGTGAATTTAATCTTTCTAAAGTTTGGTTTAAGCCATTATGAGCTTCTTCTTCATCGACACTAGCTTTGGCTAATTTTTTTTCAAGAAATTTTAATTCTTTTAAATATTGTTCTCTTTTATTTTCTAAACCAACTTTAATATTTTCATCAATAATTCTTTCGTTATCGCGTGTATATTTATTAAGATTGATTGCTTTTTTTAAGAATTTTAACTCACTTTTTTTATCTTCTATGGCTTCAACTACTCCCTTTAATTCTTCACTTAAAGTTTCATAATTAGCAACACTTCCGGACATTTCAATTAGTAAATCAATTTTCTTTTGTAATTCTTTTTTCACCATCAATCAACCTCGCTTAACTCTTTTATTCTCTTGTTAATCATAACAAAAAAAGACACTATTGTAAAGGAAAATGAATAAAAATTCCTTCATTATTCCTTATATGAAAATGTCGTTTTTTCTTTTGTGTCTTTTAAAATAATCCCTTTTTTTAATAAATCATCACGAATTTTATCTGCTAAAGCATAATCTTTATTTTGCTTAGCTATATTTCGTTTTATTATTTGCTCTTCTATTTCTTTTTTTAAATCGTCTGTTATTTTTGGTTTACTAAATAAATCAAGTGATAATACTTTATCCCAATTTTTTAATAAGCTAATTTTGGTATCATTTGCTACATCACTTTTTAATAAGTCATATACAAGTGTTAAAGCATTAGGAATATTTAAATCATCACTAATGTATTCTTTAAATTTTTTATCCCATTTTTGAAAATCTTCTTCATTATATAAATTATCAGCGGTTAAATTTAAAACTCTATTTTTTAATTTTTGATATGCTGTAGATGCGTTTTTTAAATTTTCAAAACTAAATGTTAGTTGTTTGTGGTAATGACTTTCTAAACACATATAACGAAAAGCTATTGGGTCAAAGCCTTGTTCTTTTAAATAGCTTACTGTTAGGGTAGCTCCCTTACTTTTACTCATTTTCCCATCTTTATCTAATAAATGTTCATTATGAAACCAATAATTGCACCATTTATGGCCTAAATAAGCTTCGCTTTGGGCAATTTCATTAGTATGATGGGGAAAAATATTATCGACTCCTCCTCCATGAATATCTAAATATTCTCCACAATGATGAATAGCTATAGCACTACATTCAATATGCCAGCCTGGATAACCTACGCCAAAAGGACTATCCCATTTTAAATCTTGGTCTTCAAATTTTGACTTCGTAAACCATAGTGCAAAATCATTTTGATTTTTTTTATTATCATCATAAGTTACACCTTGTCTTGCCCCAACAACCATCTCATCTTCCTTATGATTGGTTAATTGATAATAATCATTTAATTTGGTTGTATCAAAATAGACATTACCACCACTTTGATATGCATACTTTTCATCTAATAATTTAGTGATAATTTTAATATAATCCTCGATATAATCGGTAGCCGGAGCAATGACATCTGGCACTCTAATGTTAAGCATCTTTAAATCATCAAAGAAAGCTTTAGTATAATAGTTTGCAATATCCATTACTGTTTTATGACTTTTTTTAGCGGCCTTAACCATTTTATCTTCCCCTGAATCAGAATCACTAGTTAAATGCCCAACATCAGTAATGTTCATAACTCTTTTTACATCATATCCTAAATATCGTAAGGTTTTATCTAAAATATCATGGCCAATGTAGTTGCGCATATTACCAAGGTGTTGGTCGTGATACACTGTAGGTCCACATGTATAAAAATTAACTTTTTTGCCATTTTTTGGAATAAATTCTTCACATTTTTTTGTTAAAGTATTATAAAGTTTCATAATTCACCTCTTTTTAATATTGTACTAAAAAAAAAGAAAAAAGACTACACTAAAGAATCTTTTTCCTTATAAATAAATTTCTTTGCTTTGACCAAAAAAATTTTTTCCATAATATTTTATGATTTTGTGCACATTTTTCAAAAAATATTATACCGTTTATTCTAGCAAAATATTATTTAAAATACAAGTAGCTAATTAAAGTAATTCTTCTTTTATAATATATCTTGGGCGTTTTTTTACTTCATTATATATTTTGCCTATATATTCACCAACAAGGCCTATACAAAGCATTAATAATCCCCCAATAAACCAAATGGATAAAAGAATAAATTTTAAATCACTCACAAAATGGTTAGTAAATTTACTAATTAAACAAGTTACTAAAAATAAGAAACTTATAATTGTAATAATTAATCCCAACATAATTATTAATCTTAAAGGTTTGACACTAAAAGAAGTTATTCCTTCTAAAGCAAAATTAAGCATTTTTTTAAATGGATATTTACTTTCACCAGCTACTCTTTGATTTCTAGGATAATATACAACACTACTTTGATAACCGATTAAGGGAACAATGCCTCTTAAAAAAAGATTTACTTCTTGAAATTGTTCTAAACCATCTAAAGCTTTTTTACTCATTAACCGGCAATCAGCATGATTATATACAACTTCTACTCCCATCATTTTCATTAATTTATAAAATAACTCAGCACTATTTCTTTTAAACCAAGTATCTTTTTGGCGACTTTCTCTTACGCCATAAACAATTTCATTACCTTCTTTATAAGCATCAATCATTTTTGATATAACACTTATATCATCTTGCAAATCAGCATCCATACTTATAACAATATCACTTTTTTCTTTTGCCACCATTAAACCTGCTAATAAAGCATTTTGATGCCCTTTATTTCTTGATAAACTAATGCCAGCAAATAAAGAATTTTCTTCATGATATTTTTTTATTAGTGACCAAGTTTTATCCTTAGAACCATCATTAACAAACATTACTTTACTAAGATTACTTATTTTTTCATTATTTATTAAATTAGACATTTCTTCTTCTAAAGTTTTCTTGGTTAAAGGTAGTATTTCTTCTTCATTATAACAAGGTAAAACCAAATACAAAATAGGTAATTTTAATTTTTTCACAAGCACCATCATCCTTAAAAATATTATACTTAAATTATTTATAAATTACAAATATTTCTAATCATAAATTATTTGCACATAACTAGGTAAATCATAATAATTTTTCATATAAGTATAAATATATTCATTACCAGTTACATAAGGTAAATCACAAGCATATAAGTAAAGAGGTATTTTTTGTAAATGAATTTTATTGATTACTTTTCCGAGTTTTATTTCTCTACTTGCTTCTCTTAATATTTTATCATTGTTATATGAAACTTGTTGATTTTTAAAATATCCAATCGTTATATGGGCCACATTAAATAAACATAAACTAGCTATTATAATTAATAAAGTATTTTTTAAATAATTTATTTTTAGAGTATTAATAACAGTAAATAACAAATATAACATTAATAAAAAGCATACAAATTCAAAGCAAATAACAGAGCGATGAGGAAAATATGGTGCTAATAACATACAACCTTGTGATGCTAAAGCTCCTATAAATAAGAATAATAATCTTTTATCATGGCGATAAAAATAAACCCAAAGCGAATATACTATTAATAGTAATTGTATAAGGAAAACGCCCAAAATTAATATTTGTTTTAAACCACCAAATAAACCATAAAAATAAGAAAAATAACCATCTTGTAAATAAAAACTAAATAACATTATTACCCCTATAGATAATAAACTTATAATATTTAAATATTTATAGCCATTATTTTCTTTAATATTTAAAATACCTAAACTCATCATACTAAGGAAAAAGAAAATACTAAATATTTTTGTTTCAGAATTAAAATTATGTATTATTATTTGGGGAATGTTTTGTAATAGTTTTCCACTTAAAGATAAAGCATAAAAAGAGGCACTAGTTGGATGTTGCATACGAATGCTATTACCAGGAGCAAGCATCAAAATTAAAAAGCCTAAGATACCTATGAAAAGTAAAAATAAATCATATTTAGTAATTTTTTCTTTTTTCACTACTTTATAAATTAAACAAATAACTAAATAACCCACTGTTAAAACTGATATTTGTTCTTGCGAAAAAGTCGCCATGAAAACACATAAACCGATTAAAGCTTTTTTTAACAAAGAAAAATTTTTATCTTCCTTAAAAGAATAATAATAAACAAATATTAATAATGCTAACATTGGCCAAACGTATAAAACCGAAGCCGTAATCCAAAAAAAGCCACCTCGAAATACCATAATTTCAAATATTCCATAACATAAAATACACATAATAGCTAATATAGAACTTTCTTTTTTCAAACTTTTAGCAATAATTTTATATAAATAATAAAATATTAAGGTAATTATAATACTTTGACATAGGCGAAACCAAAATAAATTGCCTCTTAAAAATAAACATTCAAAGAAAAAATAAAGTATTCTTCCACCCCAATTTTGATAATGGTAAGCTAAAAAAGCCAAAATATCTGGTAAACTAGTCATATAACCCATACTATTTTTAGGAACAAAGCCTGTTAAATAAGTTAAAGAACCATAACCATAATCATCAAAAAATAACCATAATAATTGATGTTGTAAAATTAAAAATAACAAAAACAACCCAAAAATAATTAATACTTTATGTTGTTTAACAAACTCTTTCATATATATCTCCCTATGGCTTATTTTAACAAATTTGATAATCTTTGTAAACATATATACTTGACATTTAAAATATATATAAGATATAATAAAAACACTTTTTAAGGGGGTTAATATGCTAGATTTTCCAAATTTTAATCCAGGAACTCGTCTTTTTTATAGTAATGAGTATTATTCTGGTGATTATAATCATGAAATTTATTTAAAAAAGTCTATAGATGATGGTTCTAATAGACCTAAATTTTATATTAGTATTTTTACTAAAGATAATGATATTTATAAACTTCAAGGCTATTTATATTTTTATTTAGATTACACTAAAAAAAGTAGTAGTTTCATTGGTTTAAAAGTTAATGAGGAGTATCGCAATTTAAATATTGCCTCTTTATTAATATCTCTTTGGTTAGATATATGTTTAAATAATGGTTATAAAAATATTGATATTAATCATAAACAAAGAAAACCTTTTTTATTATATTTACTTAAAACATATGGTTTTGAAGTTGCTAATTTAAAAGAATATTATACAAGAGATGATGTTATAACTATTTGTAAAAATGAAAATCTAACTGATAAAGCTAAATATCTTTTATTTAAAAGCCCTAAACATGCTCACGATTTTCAAAAAACCAATACTTATAAAAGTGATAATTATATAATTGCTAATGATGGTCGTTTAAATTTAATTTATTTAGATAAAATTATCTTTCCTTTACAAGACGCTAAATACCATCCTGCATTATATAGCTTATTAAATGAAGATTTAGCAAATGAAAAGTTAAGTCGTACCTTAAGTCAACATCATAAATAAAACTAGTCATTATCGGCTAGTTTTTTATAATAATTATATCTTTGTTTGGCATTTTCTTGATTTTGTTTAAATAATAAGTCTGCTAATTTTTCATCTTTTATTTTTAAGGCTTTATAACGAACTTCATTTTCTAAAAATTGTTCATAACGACTAAAATCAGGTTCTTTACTATCTAAAAATAATTTGTTATTAACCGGATCAAACCGCATAAGTAAAGTATAACCAACTTCAACAGCTAATTTTTGTTCTTTACTAGTACAACTTAAGCCCCCTTTAATACCATGTTCAATACAAGGTGCATAACAAATGATTATACTTGGGCCTTTATGAAGATTAGCTTCTTTCATGGCTTTAATAGTTTGCATGGGATTAGCACCCATACATACACTTGCTACATAACAATTAGGATAAGTTAAAGCTATTTTAAATAAATCTTTTTTAACCGTTTTTTTACCCCAATCAGCAAATTCTGCAACTTGACCAATTTGACTAGCTTTACTCATTTGCCCACCCGTATTAGAATAAACTTCGGTATCTAAAACTAATATTTTAATATTTTCATTACTAGCTAAGGCATGATCAATTCCCCCAAAACCAATATCATAAGCCCAACCATCACCACCAATAGCCCAAACTGTTCTTTTTGGTAAATAATCTAATAGCTCTCTTAAATCCATTGGGATATTACATAAGGCTAATTCATTTTTTAAAGACATGGTTGTATTATAATCATCAAAATTATCAAGGGCTTTTTGATATAGTTCATCTATTTTTAAATCACTTTTAAATCCGGCTTGTAAGATTTTTTTAATTCTTTCTCGTTTAAGATTAAATGATTCATTTATTCCCAAAGCAAATTGAGCATTATCTTCAAAAAGACTATTTGCCCATGGAATGCTATATGGAGATGCTATACTACCTCCATAAATAGATGAACAACCCGTTGCATTAGCAATAATTATTTCATCTTGAAACAATTGGGTTAAAAGTTTAATATAACTGGTTTGTCCACATCCGGCGCAGGCTCCTGAAAATTCTAAGCGTGGTTTTCTTAACTGACTATTTTTTATATTAAAGACATCACTATTTACAGGATTTTCATAATTATTAAAATAACGATTAACAATGTCTTTATTTTCATTGGTAAATTTACCAAAGGTTAAAGCTTTTTTATTATTTTTACCTGGACATATACTCAAACATAAACCACAAGAAGTACAATCTTCTTCACTAATACCAATGAAAAAATTTTTTTTGCCATCATTTATCGGAATTCCAATATTTTCATTAGTTACAAATGGCCTTATAACAGCATGGGGACACACTAAGGAACATAAACCACAAGAAATACAATTTTCTTTTATCCACTTTGGAACATAAGTAGCAATTCTTCTTTTTTCCAATTTACTTTTATCATTTATAAAAGCACCTATCGAATAATCTATAACCTCAGATACTTTCGCATCATTAGCCATCCGATGCTCTATTTTATCTAATAAGGAAGTACAAGTTATTTCATAATCACTAACTTTATCATTTATTGTTAATTTTTTAACTTTTAAAAGAGCTTGTTTAATAGCTTTTATATTGTTTTCTACAACATCGATGCCTTTCGTATTAAATTCTTTTTTTATTCTTTCTTCTAATATATCAACGGCATTTGTAACACCAAGTAAATTTAACATAATACTTTCCATTACTTTATTTATTTTGCCTTTTATTCCACATTTTAAAGCAATATCTTCAGCATCAATAACTAATATTTTTAAATGCCGATTTTTGATAATTTCATAATCATGATTGGTCATTTTTTCTAAAAGACTTGCTTCATCATTTGTACTAACTAATATAATAGCATTTAAAGAAGCTTCATCAAGTAAATGATATTTATGAAAATATTCATCTTTACTAACGACAATTAAATCAGCATTAGTTACATAATAAGGAGCATTTATCGCTTTATTACCAATTCGTAAATGGCTAATTGTCACTCCTCCACTTTTTTTAGAATCATATTCAAAATATCCTTGGACATATTTTTGGTTTTCACCAATTATTTTTAATAAATCTTTACTTGCAGAAACCATGCCATCAGAACCAAAACCATATACTTTTAATTCAATTACAGGTAAATTAATTTGATAATCATTTTTAACGGCTAAACTTGTATTATTTACATCATCAACAATGCCAATTGTAAAGTTATTTTTTAAATTACTTTGTAGCATATCATAAACCGCTAAAATATCTTTAGGAGTTGTATTTTTACTAGATATTCCATATCTTCCACCAACTATATGATAATTCATGCCATTTAAAGCTGATAATACATCTAAATATAATGGTTCTCCAGTACTTCCTGCTTCTTTAGTTCGGTCTAAAACAGCAATATTTTTAACGGTTGATGGTATAACATTTTTTAAAGCCTTAGCACTAAAAGGACGATATAAATGAACAATAACAACCCCTAATTTACGATTCTTTTCTTTTTCAATTACTAATTTAATAGTATCACAAACACTACCCATCGCAATAATAATGTCAGTTGCTGATTCATCTCCATAGTAATTAAAGAGTTTATAATCACAATCCGCAATGTTATTAATTTGGTTCATATAATTAGTAACAATCTCAACCATTTTTTCATATTTTCCACTGCGGGCTTCAAGACTTTGAAAATAAATATCTTCATTTTCATTCATTCCATATTGATATTTACTACCAACATTTAAACATCTTTTTTTATAATTTTCTAAAGCTTCTTTATCAATTAAGGAAGCAAATGCTGATGAATCTATTAAATCAACTGTATTTAATTCATGACTTGTTCGAAAGCCATCAAAAAAATGCAAAAAAGGTAATTGGCCTTTAATAGCTGATAAATGCGCTAAAACAGAAAAGTAATAAGCCTCCGTGACATTACAACTAGCTAACATGCAAAAACCTGTTTGTCTTGTCGCATATATATCAGAATGGTCACCAAAAATTGATAAAGCATGACTAGCAACTGTTCGTGAAGCCACATGAATAACCCCTGGTAGGCCTTCTCCTGCTATTTTATACATATTAGGAATCATTAATAACAACCCTTGACTTGCGGTAAAGCTAACAGCTAATGACCCCGATAATAAAGCTCCATGCATCGCTCCAACAGCCCCTGCTTCACTTTCCATTTCAACAACTTTAACTGTATCATTAAAAATATTATGAATATTTTTTGTCCTCATTAAATCAACATTACTAGCCATAGGACTTGATGGTGTAATTGGATATATACAAGCTATTTCACTAAAAGGATAAGCCCCTTTACTACAAGCTGTATTACCATCAATTATCAATTTCATAATTTCACCCCTTATTAATCTAAATTCCAAACTTTTTTTAAAAATTTATATCTTGCTTGTATTTCTTTCTTTTGTTTATCATTTAAATGATAATTTTTATCAAAATAATCATGAATAGCCATTATCTCTTGTAAATGTTTTTCTTTTTTAGTCGTACTTGTCACATTATTGCCGTGTACTCGGTAATAGTTAATTGGTTTATTTACATAAGCAACTTTTCCTTTTAACATTACATTTACGTAAAATAACCAATCACCTGCTTGTCTAAACTTTCCTGATAAATTAAATAAATCGGTATAATCATCTTTTTTAAATAACACTGATGAAACATTGGCAATGGTACAGTTTAAATAAGCATAATTTTGAAACTCATCTTTTCCATCATTAATATAAGTTTTATCCCAATGTTTGGTTTTTAAAATATCTATTTCTGGTTTAATTGATTTTATAATTTTTTTACCCTCGCCATTAATAAATGCCGTATCAACATAGGCTAAGCGAACGTTGGGCTCTTTTTTTATTTGTTTTACTAATAAACTTAACATATTATTTTCACAGTAATCATCAGCCTCAGCAATCCATACATAATCTTCGGTTGCTAAATTAAACCCTTTTTCCCATTGTTTAAAAGGTGAACCACTATTAACTTCATTATAATTTTTTTTAATATTTACATAAGGAGATAAACATTTTACTAAATCATCAATCATTTCTCTACTATTATCAGTCGATACATCATCTAAAATAATTATTTCACTTACTTTTTGTTTTTGATACAAAATACTATATAATCTTTCATATAAAAATAATTCATAATTATAGTTAGGTATAACAACTGATATTTTAATTTTACTTTTTTTCTTGGCTTGTTTTTTAGCTTCTTTTATTAATAAATCTTTTGTAATTTCTTTAGTTACATTTTTAGCAAAATATTTTTTATAAACTAAAGCTAATCCCATAACTTTATTGCATAAATAATAATGTTTTTTTCTTAGTAAATAAAATAATGTTTTATAATACAAGAAATTTTTTTTACTTTCATGGCTTAAGAATTGCCAAAAAAATTTATTATGGCCAATATCATATTTTAAAATTTTATTGCCATATTGTTTTAAATAGTTATATCTTTGTTTATTATTATTTATTTTTGGAAAGACATAAATAAACATTGTTATAAGTTGATTATATATTAAAGCTTCTTTAATAGTTTCAAAGTCTTTACAATTTTCAATTCTTTTTAAAGTTATTTCAATAATATCAAACATATCAAATCGTTGTTCACTAAAAGTTTTATTTTGAATAGAACTTTTATGTTGAACATAATTGTAACATAGTCCAGGAACATATTCTATTTTTTTAGCATTAACTAATGCCGGGATAATAACAGCTACATCTTCATTCATTTTGCCAATTGGGTAAGGATTTTGTTCTAATAATTCTTTTTTAATTAATTTATTACAACTAGATGCCGCCATGCTATTATTTATCAAATTTAATTTATTAACTTTTCCATCGCATCCTGCAATAACGATATTACTTTGTTCATTATTTACATATATATGTAACATATCACAAACGGCACAATCGGCATTATTTTTTAATATACTTTGCATTAATTGTTCATAGTAAGTAGGTGGAATAAAATCATCAGAATCAACTGAACCTATATATAAACCAGTAGCTTTTTTGATACCTATATTTCTACTATAAGCAGCCCCTTTATGAGTTTTATTTTGAATTAATATCATATTTTTGGTTTGATTTTCTTTAATAATATTAACGGAGTTATCACTAGAAGCATCATCAATAAAAATAAACTCAATGTTTTTATAAGTTTGATTTTTTAAGGAATTTATACATTTTAATATATATTTTTCTGTATTCCAAACAGGAATAATTACACTAATTTTTGGTTCTTTCATTTAATATCTCCTCGTATTCATTTCTAAGTAAATTTAAAGATTTTATTATTTCTTTTGTTTTCCATAAAAGTTTCGGACGTATTTTTAAGCCTTTTAAACTTTGACCTTCTTTATGAATAATTTTAATATCTGGCTCATAAACCATTTTGATATTATCTTTTAACATTCTTAAATATAAAAAGTCTTCTTCATGGTATAAAAAGGTTTTACTACAAAAAGCATCAGGATATTTTTGTAAATATTTTCTAGAAAAAATTAAAGCACATCCATGTAAGGCAACATTATCCATTCTTTGTTCTTTATTCATCATTATTTTTCTTGGAATAAATAAATGTTTAATTTTCATATAAATTTGTAAAAGAAAATATAACCCAGCATGTTGATAAATTTTTAATAATTTATGTTGATAACTTAGCTCTTTATCCACTTGTTCTATATTAGCTAAAGGCGTATAAGGATTAACTGAGCCACTTCCTTTAAAGCTTTCAATATAAGGTCCTAAAACATCAAAAGATGTTTCATCATATATTTTTTGAACTTTATTAATCCATTCGCGCTCCAAAATAAGTGTATCGTTGTTAATAACACTAATAAATTCGGGATTATATAAAGCCATGGCTTGTTTTATTCCATAATTATTAGCTTTAGCAAACCCGATATTTTCATCCATTACAAAAAGACAATCTACTTTATTTTTTAATTCTTTTTTTTCTTCTTTTGTTAAACTAGCATTATCCACAACAATTATTTTTTTATTACCATAGATTTGGCGCACAGAATTAATGCAATTTAAAGTTTCTTCAATATTTTTATAATGTAATACTACAAAGACATGCATATTAAACCTCTTCAGCAAAGCCTTTTTCTAATTTTCTAAATATATAAAAGCCTACTACTAATAATAAGAATGCTAAACATATTAAATAAATAAAGCTTCCTAACTGAGGCATAGTATGATAATATAAAACACTTCGATAAGCATCAATTAAATGCGCTAAAGGATTTAAATATAAAACCCATCTAATTTTTTCGGGAAACATAGTGGCATTATATAAAATAGGGGTTGCATAAAAAAGTAAATTTAAAAAGAAACCTATTAAATATTCAACATCTCTAGCATAGACGTCAATAGCACTTAATATAAATAGTAATCCCAAACTAAGTATTGATTGTATAATTGCAATTATAGGTATTAAAAAGATATGCAAAGAAAAGCCAATACCACTAAACAAGATAAATAATATGACTATGACAAATGATATAAAAAAGTTAATTAATCCTGCACTTACAACGGAAATAGGTAATATTTCTCTTGGGAAGTATACTTTTTTTATTATTCCTCCATTTATCCACACACAATTTGTTCCTTGCGTTAAAACTGTTGTAAAAAAATTCCAAGGAATAATAGCGACTATTAAAAAAATTAAATAATGTTCTTCAGTATTACGTAAAATATAAGGAAAAACAATTGCATAAACCAAAACCATTAATAAAGGATTTAAAAAACTCCATAAAACTCCTAAAAAAGAGCCTTTATATTTTCCTCTTATTTCTTTTTGAATATTGGTTTTTAATAATTCACGATACTGATATAAATTTTTAAACAGGTTCATATTAACCACACATTCCTTTCACTTCGTTCAAGGCACACATAGTCATGAAAACTTGAACAAAATTTATTTTATAT
>CANQPR010000010.1 GCA_947625715.1 uncultured Bacilli bacterium | reverse complement strand
TATAGTTTAGTGCAAATTTGCAAAAAAAAGAGCAAAAATTCGCAAATTTGCATTTTTACTCTATCATATTATATTTTATCATTTAACTTTACTATATACTTAGTAACCCAAGGAAGTCCAGTTACTGCTTTTTCATTTAAAGGTGTTAGATTAATACCAGTATCTTCCTTTACCATTTCTAAAACCTTTTCAGTTAAATCAAACATATCTATATCTTCTTCTTTAATAATCTTTTTATCTTCTTCATCTAGTAATTCAATAATAGATATTTGGGCATCAGTTTTCATATTTTTTATTTTATTTACTGTTTTTTCTACTATAATCTCTAATGTCATTTTATCACCTCCTTTTTTATAACACTATAAATTACATTATTCTTCCTCTATGGATGTTTTCTACAGTTTCAGGTTGTTCCATTTCTCTTTGAATATTTTCTAATATTGTTTGTCTTTCAAATTCCCTAATTGCTTCAGCCATCTCATTTAATTCGGCTGAAACCTCATCTAAATTTAATCTAGGTTTTTCTTCATAATCTTTTGAAGATGGTTCAAAGCCTGCTTCCCAATCTTCTTCAGTCCATGTACTAGGATCATCTATATCAAATTCTTTCTCTTGTTTTATTTCTTCATAATTTTTTGAAGATGGCTCAAAGCCTGCTTCCCAATCTTCTTCAGTCCAAGTGCTAGGATCATCTATATTAAATTCTTTTTCTACTTTTTCTGTGTCAATAACTGCTTCATCAGTAGATTCTGAATTAGGTATAATTGATGATTGCTCTCTTGACGTTGAAATATTATTTTGTTGTATCTGTTCTTCATTTTTTTTAGAAGCCCTAATTCTCATATTATCATATTCATCTGAGACAAATTTCTTATAATCTTCAAACTGCAATTTACTTATCTCATTTTTATTCATAGCTTCTTCTAATTTTGAAATTATTTCTTTCTCTTCAGAATCCAACATTTCAACATCTTTTAATGATTGTATTGGTGTTCCAGTAACGCTTACTGTAAAACCTTTTTCTGGTGTTATATTTATGCCTGTTAGCCTATTTATTCTACTTTTGACAACTGTTCTTTCACTATTAATTCTTTTTCTTTGATACTCTAATTCACTATTCCCAATTGATATTGTTTTGCCCAATAGATTCCTATTACTAATAAGTGTTTGTAGCTTTTCTTCATAATCATTTATAGGACTAATAGCATTTTGTTTCATCAAATTTTCTATTTGAATACAAATATTATTATATTCTTCTTTTGCTTTTTCATTTTTTATTAATGCTTTTTCATACTCTTCTTCAGGGGATGGCCCTCTATTTTTGCGATTTTCTATTTCCAAATCAACACTTTTTATTCTTTTTTGAGCAAAAGCTAATAACTCATTTTGCCTTTCTTTTGATATGCTTGGAAATGTTTCCGCCATATCCTCACCAATTAATCTATGGTCTTTAGATATATCTTCTTTGGATAGTAAGAAATATTCTCTTTCTTTATTTTTTTGATAACGACTTGCATCCCATGTAACATCACTATAATAAAGTTTTCCACCTAAATTAACTTTTATAATTGAATGATTACTTTCATCTGCATGAATACTATTATCATTAATAATTATTCTTTTATATTCACTATCTAATTTGGTATTACAGCTAACATCATAAGAACTAATACCTGCTATTTCCAAAAGCATCTGCATTGATTTAGTATACCCTTGACATACAGCACTACCATAAGCTAAAGCATTAACACTTCCATTAGTACCCATAGCTCGTCCAGAACTCACGCCATTTTTAAAATGAAAACGTTGTTTGCTTTTTAAAGCATCATCATCATATTTAACATTTTCACACATCCATTGATATAAAATCGCATACTTTTCTTCTTTAGAATCGCTAGGATTTATATATTTATCAACAACTTCTTGAGCTTTTTTATAAGCCACAAAAAGTTCATCTGTATCAAAAGTTATATCTTCATTACTACCCATTTCAACGCCTGATTTTAAATGTTCAGTCCATTTTACATTAAATTTAATCATATCATCAAGGTTATTAAGTAAATCACTTAAATCTAAATTATTTTGTTTTAAATATTCTATAAATTCAGGCATATACAAAGAGTCTATATTAAATTTTACACCAGCATTTGCAAATTTATAAATATTTTCTATTAAAGCTCTTTTATCAATGTCACTTATAATTGGGTTATCAAAAATTTCTATTAACCACGCATCTTCTAAATTTTCAATACCTATTAATCTTTGTAAAGAAGGATTAGAACTCACTTTTAATTCTAAAAGTTTTTTAAATGAACTAACATCAATATGATGTAGATTAGACTGTTCAGAAATAGTTAAATATTGGATATTAGGACAATTTTGGATGATTTCTTTCATATCTTCATCTGAAATACTATCCTTTTGATTAACGTTTAGCTTAGTAACATTAGGAAAATATTTTAAATATGGAATCATTTCTTTGCCAACATCTAACTCTTTAAGATATTCAAGTTCTTCTTCAAGAAATTTTGCATTCTTGTTATAAAAATTTTGAACTTCCTGAGGCTCTTCTATATTGTGTTTTTTTCTATACTCATTTATTGATTTTCTAATTTTTTCTCCATAAGATATTGGTAATTCCACCATATATTAATCACCCCACATCTATAATATTTAATACCATTATATCATTTATAGCCATAAGTTTAAATAAATAAGGCTTTTTATTGACACGTGGGATGTAAAGGCAAAGTAGTAATTACTATCTATTTCAAAGGAAATATGCTATACTTATTTTAGAATACGAGGTGAGCATAATGCCTAATAAAGCTCAAGCTATAACTGAATATATAATCAATCTTGCTAGGCAATTAAATCAACAGTACAAAGGTATAATCGATAACAACAAAATTCAAAGAGCTATTACAATGTTTAAAGACTCACCTGAAGATTATAATGTTATTGTTCAAAAAATAAATGCTTTAGCAAAACAAACTATTGAAAATTATCTTGCTGAAATAGAAAAAATGAAAGCTATGGAACAGATGCGAATGGAAATTGACGCTAATAAAAATGGTGTTTATTTAGACTCACTATCAGTAAATTTACTTACAATCGTAAATTGTAGTTCTCATGACGAGCTAATAGAATATTTTAAAAAATGTGGGCAACCGCAAATGATACAAAACTTAAATATAGACCAATTAAAAACTCAAGATTTAGATACTTTAAAAAGAATGTTTTTTAAAAAATATCAAGACTCACTAGTAGATCCAATTACCGATTCTACCTTAACTCAAGTAGAAAAAGCTGATAGAAAACTAACTGATTTGGCTGTGCCTGAAAATGCAAAAGAATATGTTTTATCTTTTGTTAGAGAAGGTAAAATTCAAGAAGCATACAAAGCCTTAGAGGCAACTTGTGGCAAAGAAGTATGTGATAAGTTTAATCACTTTCAATTTGAAGATTTTTCCAATGTTAAAAGTGCTACCTATGAACAATTTACTGAACTTAATAGTAGAATTAAAAACAACGGGAAAATTGATACTATTGTTACAGCTATGGGAAAATATGGATCTTGTATGAATATGACAAAAGATGGCATGAGGTTTGATCCATCCCAATTAAAACTTGCTCTTGATTATGCTGAGAAAACAGGAAAGCATATTAGGATAAATGGTGTCTTTGATTATGAAATTGCACAAAAATTTGCCGATTCAGGATTTGACAAAAGTAATCATGATGAGGTTTTTGCTAATATGCAAAACTATGTTACTAATTTAATGAATTTTATTTCAAGTTATAATAATGAAAAAGGTAAAAATGTGGTTGAAACTGTTGAAATTTTTAACGAATTAGTTGAATATAATAAACCGCAAAATGCAAGAGATCATTATGAAGAAACATGGGATAAATTTTTTGGTATTTCTTTAGAAGAATTAGTTTCCGTATTTGATAATATTAAAAAGCCTGATGGTGTTAGATATATGTATAATGAAACTATGTTAGAAGAAAGTCCTGCCCATCTTCAAAAAGTGGAAACTACTTTTAATAAAATAAAACAACTTAGACCAGAGTTAATAGATGTTTTTGGAAATCAATTACACGTTTTTGCAAATGGCGAATTAACCGATGAACAAAAAAAGGCTCATATTGATACTAGCGAAATGATGGGGAGAATTAAAAATAATGGAACAAATGTTGAAATAACTGAATTTGATATTACTATTCCTGCACAAAGAGTCGCCGACTTAAAAGCAAGAGGAATTTCAGATGATATGATTTATGGTGTTAAAGCTAATGTGGCTAATGATATACGTAATATTTATAATAACAGTGGAATAAATCTCGAAAGAACTACTTATTGGGGGTTATTATCTAATGTTAGTCATGGCCTTACCCAAGCTAATGTAGAGAGAGTTAAAAATGGCGAAGCACCAGTAAAAACACTATATGATGGACTATATGAAGATTTGGATTCTTCTAAAAATAAAGATTCACAAAATTTAGAAAGTGATAGATTAATGCAAATTCAAACTGAAAAACAACAATTAATACAAATGAGAAATAACCTATCTAATTATAGGGAAGCAAATCCAAATCAAACTTATGAAACACAGCAAAACAATTTACAATCTCCAGTTAATCAAGCTCCTACCCAAACAAATGGAAAACAAAAAACATTAGGAGTTCACCCGGCTATGAAACAAAACAACTCTAATCCAAATGGCGCGATCTCAACATTTATCATAACCTTTGGAATTTTAATAAGCGGTTTAGCTGCCATTTATCTTAATTTATTAGTATAAAAAGACTTGAAAAAATTATTCAAGTCTTTTTCCCTAATTTATAATATATTATTTGCTTTATAAAGCGGTAAGTTACTCTTACAGTACTAATTAGAATACCATAATATAAATCGTTAATGATTTCTTCCTCTTTAGTAAAATAATCACTTTTCACCATAAATTGATTTGCTATACTGAAAACTTTAAACAATGCTAAATCATTATATTCTAATTTTTTTGCATTTGTTAAAGCAACATCACAATAAAACATTTTACAAGCGATATTATTGGTTGGGCATTTTCCACCAGTTCTATGCAAACACATTCTGCAACAACCATTAATATGTTTACTTTTATTTTGTCGTTGTGCTACACATTTATTGTCTTTAAAATCACATAAATCCATACTATAATACTTATCTATTTCTTTAGATAATTCTTGATATATATAGATGATCCTTTTTTTCCTAGATTTTATATTTAAGGCTTTTACTACCTTATTTAATTTTTTGTTTTTTGTTGTGAACTTAAAAATTTTGAAAAAAATACTTCTATATAACCATAAATATGTAGTATCTTTTACTTCTATCAGCATTTACATCTCCTTATTTGTAGCAATAATAAAACAGTAACATTCAATCAAATCAATCGAGAGTTATAACTCATAATGAGGCAACATTCACATATAACTCAAATGTCTCTCTGGTGTCAAAACCTCAGAATATTCTTTAGCCTATTTCTTTATTATCATTATATCATTTAAACTTATAATATTAAATAAATAGGTGTTTTTATTGACATATGGTATGTAAAGGCAAAGTAGCGATTACTATCTATTTCAAAGGAAATATGCTATACTTGTTATAAAAGGTAGATGGTATAATGAAAGTGATTAAAATTAATGAAATTATTGATTTAGAAAATGCTCTTTTTCATCATCACCCTAAAAAATTCTTTGAATATGTTAATGAAAACGGTATACCAGCTGCTATTGGGGAAAATGCAATTGGAGTTGAAAAAAATCCTAAAATTTTCTTCAGTAAAGGCATTGATGGAATGTTAAAATTATGGGATGTATGGATAAAATGGGAAATGAAACATGCATTCGATGGTAAAAATAAATATGACATTTTTGATAGTCCTAAAGAAAAAGATACATGGCAAAAATATTGGGATGCTAATTTTCCTACTAATGCAAATTATGAACAAATAAAAAATTTTTTTGAAAATTTTCCAAAAGAACAAAAAGAAAAATTTTATGATGCATTTATTCCAAAAATGATAGAAGAGTACGATTATTATTTGCTTGATATTAAAGACGGTGTTGAATATGATTCTAATGATATTGATGAAGGAAAACAAAAATTAAAAGATGAATTTGATTCAATAAATCCAAATGATTATCCGCATAAATTTGAAGCAATAAAAGAAACCAATAAAGCAAAAGCCTTATATGGATCTTTTAGCAGACAAGATCTTATAACAGATGATTGGAATATGCATACAAAACCATATACTGATGTTAGCAAAGATAAAATAACACAGGTTACTACTAGCGATGGTAAAACTGATGCTTTATCAATCTTAATTGAAATGTATGATAAAAGAAAAACTATGCCTAATTCAGAATCATTATATTCTCAGTTTGATATTCTTCCTGATTTTATCGATTATGCTAAAAATAAAAGATTAACTGAACACTTACAACAGGTTCAAGAAGAACTACAAAAGGCTCATAAAATTAAAAATTCACTCGAGCTTTTAAAGAATCAACAACTTATAGAAGCAAATTCAAATCAAACTTATGCAACACAGCAAAACAATTTACAATCTCCAGTTAATCAAGCTCCTACTCAAACAAACGGAAAACAAAAAACATTAGGTGTTCATCCGGCTACAAAACAAAACAATTCTAATCCAAATAGTGCTATCTCAACATTTATCATAACCTTTGGAATTTTAATAAGTGGTTTAGCTGCCATTTATCTTAATTTATTAGTATAAAAAAGACTTGAAAAAATTGTTCAAGTCTTTTTGTTTTTTGTTAAATAGAATTTTTTATTATTTAGTTTTATTACATTTTGAAAAAAATACTCGCTTTATATAGAAGATTTGGCAACTATTTTATCAATTATTCCATATTCAAGTGCTTGTTTACTATCTAACCAAAAGTCTTCTTTTAACTTGCTTTGAACTTGTTCTAATGATAAATGACAATTTTGAGCAATAATATTTGATAAAGTATCGTGAGTTTTTTTCATTTCATTCGCAGCTACTAAAACATCAGATATTTTACCATCTGTTGCTGAAGAAAGTTCATGTAACATAACTTTACCGTGAGATAAAATTTTTCTTTTCCCTTTTGTTCCAGCCATTAGTAAAATTGATGCCATAGAGGCTGCAAGTCCAATACCTATTGTACTTACTTCTGAATTTAAATATTTGATAGTATCATAGATCATTAAACCACTAGTAACTGATCCACCCGGTGAATTTATATAAATAGTAATATCTTCATTACTTAAAGAATCAAGATACAATAATTTAGCAACTACTTCACTAGCCAAAGTATCATTTATTTCACCATTTATAAAGACAATTCGATTTTCCATTAATTTTTTATAAACTTCATTTTCAAATAATTTATCCAAAATAACCACCCCTTTTACTTTCAAAATTAATATTATTGATAGTTTCACTAGTAATCATTAATAGTTTTGACATATCTTCTTCTTCATAATTGGTATTGGCATGTTCAAGAACAATTTTATTGTACAAATTATCAACCATACGACCATTACCAAAGTTTTTTTCTTTCTTTTTGTTTTGAATTATTTCTTTGACTTTTTCAAGTCCCATATCATCAATGGATAAACCACTTTTATTTAATTTGCTCAAAAAAATCTCGAGTAATTCTTCTTCTGAATAATCAGCAAATTCAATATTGTAACCGATTCTTGATTTAATACCGGGATTTAAATCAATAAAATCTTCCATTTCTTTATCATATCCAGCAAAGATAAATACAGTTTCTTTAGTTTCCATTTCTTTAATTATTTCGGTTATAGCGTCATTAGTAAAAGAATGATCATCTGTTGAAACAAAGCTATAGGCTTCATCGATGAAAATTAATCCACCTTTATATTTATCTAATAATTTTCTTGTTTTTAAAGCAGTCTGTCCAACATACCCGGCAATAAAATCCTTTGGTGTAGTTTCAATAATCATATTATTTGATAAATAGCCTAATTCATATAATATATTTGCCATAATTCTAGCTACTGTAGTTTTACCAGTACCAGCATTTCCTTTAAAAACCATATTTAAGTTGATTTTATCAATATTGGCTTTTCCCTTAATTTTTTGTAGAAATGTTAGATAATTTACTAATTTTGTGACTTCTAACTTTACTTCAGATAAGCCAATTAAATTTTCTAACTCTTCATCATAAGAATAATTTTCTACAGCCTTTTTTTGTCTTTCCTCATTTTCAAGTTCAGTTAATCGGCTATCTATTTTCTTAAGCATCTCTTCGATACTAGTGTCCATTTTTATCATCCTTTATTGCCAGTTTTTTAACTTTAGGTTTGTCTTTTTTACTATCGGTATTCTTGTTCATAGCTTGTAACATACGAATAAATTCGCGATATTCTAGCATTTCCTTTTTTTCTGCTTGAATTTTTTCTAATCTAGTCATTTTTTCATTCCCCCTATCGGAAAGGATAGTTTATCCTTTCTTGATACTCATTCTATCATATTTTATTTATTTATTTTTAAACAATATTGACAAAAAAAAGACCAAATGGTCTTAAAAATTGTGCCAATCAATACCTTAGAAATGGATTATCTTCCTTAGGCAATTTTTTTAACTTTTACTTGTTCTTTTACAGTAGTTTCACCAATATTAGCTAGATAATTTTGATATTCTTGAATAGTATCTAATTGTGATTTGATTTCTTCAAGTTCTGTCACATCATTAGATGTTTCTAAAATATAAGTTAATTTAGAATAAATTTGTCTAAATTTAAGTGGTGAAACACCTATAATATCCTTAAATTTTTCAGAATAATATTCTAATGAATTAAAGCCATTGGTTAAGGCTATTTTTAAAATTGTATCATCAGTAAATATTAATGGGTTAGTACTATTATATACACGACATTCATTTATAAATTCGTTTATAGTAAAACCCGTATATTTTTTAAATTGGCGGATTATATAAAACTTATTATAGTTAAATTCTTGAGCCAAATCATCAATACTAATTTCTTCATTTATATGGGCAGTTAAATAATAACATATATCTCTTATAATATTTGAATCCATAGTTTTCTTCCCCCTTTTTAGAAAACAATAGTTCCTATTAAAATTATACTATTTTAACCATTTTTGTCAAATTTTAAGTTTTAAATTGCAAAAGGCTAGATTAATTCTAGCCTAAAATCATATTTTTCATTATTTAGATTTACTACTTACTTCTTCCCTTAGTTTCAGGATTTTGTTCAGCATATTTATCAAAATCAGTCCATAATTGATCCCTAGCTTGTTGTTTTTGTTCATCGGTTAAATTAGGATTTTGATTTATTGATTGTTCTAACATTGTATAATTATCAAGACTATTATCAATTTCTTGACTTTGCTGTTGCTCTAATTTTTGTTCATAATTATCTATTTGTTTTTGTATATCATCTAAATCGGCTGATATTTCATCTAATTTTATATTTGATTCTTTCTCATCAGCTTGTTTTAAAATATCCTCAGCTTCACTTAAAAGTTCAACTTTATCATTATCTATGTTTGGATTAGAACCTATAACACTTTCTGCCATTTTTACAATATTTTCTTCTTTTGCTTTTTCATTTAACATTTCTGTAACTTCATTATTAGTTATGTCTTGTGGCCCTGTTTTTTCTACCTCTTTAGTCAACTTATCATAAGATTTTTCTTTACTAGCTTCAAACCAATGTTTTCCATTAGATAATTCTACAACTTTTGCGAGTGGTTTACTTTTTTCTTGAATTTCTTCCAAATTATATTGACTTGCCAAAGCAATCTTTTCATCATCAGTCATTTTATCAAGCTCACTAGCAAATTTTTCTTCCATAGCTTTTTGTTCTGGAGTTAAATTTCCATTATTCAATTCATTTTTTTTCATAAATTCATCATAAAGGAAAGTATCAGCTTGTTCAGCCACTTCGTGTTTTTCTAAACTTTCCACTACATTATGAAAATTAGAATTAAAAGTTGTTTCTGCATTTTCTAAATTATTTTGTTTTAAATAGTTTATTATGCTTTCGTATGACTCTCCATCTTGTCTAATATCTCTAAATCTTTCAACATCACTAATAGAATAATTAGAAATAGCATTTAAAACCTCTTCATCAGACATTTTAGAAACTTTATTTCTTAAATCTACCATAAATTTATCATATTCTTCTTTATTTACTTTCCAATTATTCTTACTTATAAAATCCATTTCCGAAGAACTTATTATTAACCACTTACCAGTTCCAACTGCTTTTTCATCTATTGGTCTAGCCATAGTAGCTTGAAAATTAGCCTTTTGTTCGTTTCTTATTTCTTCTTGTTTTTTATCATAGTCAGCTACTTTTAAAATATCTTCAGCTTCTTTTAACATTTTTCCTTCTTCAGTTTGAAGTTCTTTCTTTTTTTCAGGTGAAAGAGAATTAAAATAGACTTGTTCAATACTATCAATAGCTTCTTTTATATAAGGACTACTATCTATAACCTTTTGCATTTCTTCTTCTGATAAACCCTTTTGCATATTTTCTAAATAGCTATCGATAAATCCTTCAGATGAATAATTAGTAATTGAATCAAGCTGGGTTTGAATACCTTTTTCAACTACTTCTTTTGCATATTCTTTTGAAAAACCTTTGGCTTGTAAATAATTAGGATCTTGTAGTTCAATTATATGATTGGTAATTTTTGTTTTTATATCGTTCTTATTTTGTGATAAAACATTATTTAAAAGAGCATTTTCTAATATTGCTGTTCTTACAGTTTCTTTACCATATTTTTCAATAACATCCCTAGCTCCACTATCTCTAGTAATATAATCATAATTACCTTGAAGTACATTTATTATAATATTATATTGTTCGCGAGGACTACTAATATTATATTTGGTAAAGGTATCCTTAAAGGCTTTCTCAATTTCCTGATTTCTTGTTAAATTAGTTTGACTCATTATACACACTCCTTCTTACTAATGTTCACTATCTAAATTTTCAATAATTATTAAATATTTTTATATGTCTTTTCTCTTTCTAAAATTCATTATTAGCTTTTCTTTCTTGTTCTTCTAATTTAGCTATTTTTTCATCAAGTGATTTTGCTAATGCTTCAATATCAACATCTTCAGTTATCTTAGAAGAAATATTTTCTTCATTATTAACTTCTTTTCCATAACTATTAACAACTTCCCATAAAAATTTATTTAACTTTTCTTCATCTTCGTTTAATTCTTTTCTTTTTTCTTCTCCTAATTCTTCAATTTTTTGAATACAATAATTTTTAAATTTTATCTCATCTTCTAATACTTCTTGTTTTTTGTTTTCCATTTTATTCCTCCTCTATAAAACAATAATTATCACTGTTGCAATTATTAATGCTCCTAATTCATAAGGTAATAACTTTTTATATTTGCTATATTTTCTTTTTATTTCTTCTCTCTTTTTTAAATTATCTGTATTATTACCTATTAAAATCTCACATGATGACGTATATGAATCAACATCATCAACATAAGTAGCTCCAGATTCTCTACTCCATCCAGCATATTTTTTGTCTGGTAATATGCCTTCATATAACTTTCCAAACACATTGTTTGCAATTAAATCACCAATAAAATATCCAAATATTAATACTGCTATTGGAAATGCAACAATCGCTTCGGAAATTACCCCTTTAATAGCTGGTACAAACATAAGACCAATACAAATAACAAGTGCTGGAATAAGACCTAGAGCAAATGAAGAAATTAACATCATAGTTCTTCTTTTTTTAATAACACTATCATATTTTGTTTGAGCATTATTAAATTTTTCTTGGATCAAACGATATATTTCTTTCATCTTATTATCTTCATTTGAAACACTTATATCAGTTGAAATTCTATTTTCACTAATTCTCATAATTATGTGTGAATGATAATATTTATTTTCAAATTCATCTTGAATATTATAATGTAACATAAAGCGAGCATAAACTTCTTTTATATCATAAATTTTATTATTGAAAACGCCAATAAAACTACCATAATTATCAAATTTAATAGTTGTATTATCATAAAAAGTAATTTCAAATATTAGCATACTACCTTCATCTTTAAAACTCCATTTTTGATATTTATAATCAAGAGGTTCATTTTGTCTGTTTTCATTTTGATACACTTTTAACCATTTATTTAAAGTATCGTTCATCATAGAAAAAATTTGATTTAAGTCATCCGCAGTAATAATTCTATTATTAACTTCTAATGTAGATTCTTCATGCATTTTATACCTCCATCACTTATTAAAAATTGTTGTTTGTTTATTAAAAGATTGCAATAAACTTATAGTATAATCTTCTATTTCTTGCATAGTTTGAATGTTTTTATTTGATTTTCTTTTAAATTTTATATCGTAAGGTTTAAAAGTAATTACAAATTCATTATCATAATCAATTTTATTATTATTAGTTCCTGTAGAAAAATCCAGTGTTAGTTCAATTTCTAATAATGATATATCTCTTATTTTCCCATTTGTTACTGCATAATTAAAATCTGCTAATGTATTATACTCAGCATTATTATAATCATTTGTTAAAGCCCTTATCTTAAATTGAAACCATCTTTTAGAACATTCAAATTTTTGATAGTCATATTTTAATTTTTCATTTCTTTGTGCATCTTCTTCAGCTAGTTTTATATATTGCATATATATCCCATAGTAATATTGAACTAATGGTAATAAATTATTAGTATCTACTAAAGCGTTTGAAAAATCAAAAACACTATTTACCATACTAGATTGATTTTCTAAATTATAGTTTTCATACTCATTCATATTTTTATAACACTCCTTTTTAATAATGCTTTTTTATCTTATTTTTTGATTCATTATGCACACTCTTTTTACTATTGTTCATTACATTATATATTATATCATCTAATCAGCTTAAAAAATAGCAAATACATGTTTTATTTACATATATAACGTAAAACAATATAAATGGTTACCCTTATTTTAATTTATTAATATAATAAAAGACTTGAATTTTTTTCTCAAGCCTTTTCATTATCTAAATTTTCTATATTATGATATATTTTATTTGGATTTTTAATATAATTTTTAATATTTTTTGGACTAATTTTATAATCATCTATTTTGTCTATATCCACCCATTTAAAATTACACCAATCGCCTTCTAAACCTTTAAATTCTTCTTTTTCAATTTCTTCATTTAAAATTCCTTTATAAATAAGTGATAACTGTTGATAAAATTTATTATCGACATTAGCAAATTCTTCAGAAATACCTAAAAAAGAATAATCAATATCTATATATCCAGTTTCTTCTTTTAATTCTCTTTTTATAGCTTCTAAACTATTTTCTTTTTGGGCTATTTTACCTCCCGGTAACATATAAAAATCTCTCCTACTAGAATTAAATAGTAATACTTTGGTTTCATCTTTATTAAACAAGATTACTGATGTACGATATAAAAATTCATAATTATCATTTTTTAATCTAATATCTGGCATAATTACTCCTATTCTACTATTACTTTTCCATCTAAATTGCATATATAAGCATTTGGTAAAAGCTCTTTGATTTTATCTAAGACAGTTTTATCTTTTTCATAATCTCTTCCTACTAGAATACCCTCTATTAAAATGGCTGGCACACCAAATAGGATCGCACTTTCTCTATCAGTAAAGAAAGCATCTTTATTTTGTCTATCTTTTAAGAATTTATCATAATATTTATCTAAAATAAATGGTTCTACTTCTTCATCACTAATACTTAAAGCTAAAATATCACCTTTTACTATATCAGTATCACCATTAAATATAATACCTATTTGAACTCTATTTTGAACTAAACTTGGCATAAATCTGGCTTCTTTTGTTTGTTCCATTCCCCACATATGATAATCTTCGTTGTATAAATTATCTATTATTTTATTAAAGTCTTTTAATTCATTATAAGGTATAATTCTATCTTTCATACCACTATCTGGATTATTATACCAAAATGTTCCACCACTATAAAAGTTAATATAATCTTTTAAATAATAATCCTTTTGTAAATTCCATACACCAACACTACTTGGATATTTAGTTTCTCTAGCATCAATAAACCAACTTGACATAAGTCCATTTTTTATTATTTCATTTAATCCATCAAGATTTTTATATGTACCATGAAGCAATGTTCCTTTTTTTAAATAAACATCATCACCTATTTTATAACTATGTTTTTTAGGTTTATAGTTTTCTTTTAAATTATAATATCTTTCTATTTGATTTAAAAATATTTCTTGTGATTTCCCTTTTAATCTTTTTTTTGTTTCTTCTATGTAATCTTGTTTTTCCATACTTACTCCTATTCTACTATTACTTTTCCATCTAAATTGCATATATAAGCATTTGGTAAAAGTTCTTTTATTTTATCTAACTTTTCTTTGTCTTTTTCATAATTTCTTCCTACAAGTATTCCTTCGATTAAGGTAGCTGGCAAGCCAAATAGGATAGCACTTTCTCTATCAGTGAAGAAAGCATTTTTATTTTGTCTATCACGAATAAAATTTTTATAAGAATACCATGTATTATTATTAACAAAAGGTTTCACATCTTTAGCATTTATTTCTAAAGACAAAATATCACCTTTTACTATATCAGTATCACCATTAAATATGATACCTATTTGAACTGTATCTTGGATATATGAAGGCATAAATCTTGCTTCTTTTGTCTGTTCTATATACCATCTATAACAATTTTTATCTTTATGAAGAGTGTCCATTAAAGTTGGCATTTCACTTAATGGTATTACTTTAACTTCTTCATAATCATTTTCTCCTTTTATACTTATAGTGCCACCACTATAAAAATCAATATAGTCTTTTAAATAATAATCCTTTTGTAAATTCCATACGCCAACACTACTTGGATATTTAGCATTTCTACCATCAATAAACCAACTTGATAAAAGACCATCTTTAACTATTATTTCTAAACCTTCTAAATTTTTATAAGTTCCATGAAGTAGTGTACCCTTTTTTAAATAAACTTCATCACCTATTTTGTAGCTATGTTTTTTGGGTTTATAATTTTCTTTTAAATTATAATAGGTTTCAATTTGCTTTAAAAATATTTCTTTTGAATTTCCTTTTAATCTTTTTTTGGTTTCTTTTATATAATCTTTCTTTTCCATATTTACTCCTTGTCTATTTGTTATTAATTTTTTATTAATAGTATTTTAATCTTTAAAAATTTCTTTTATATTTTCTTATAATTGCTTACAATATTACTCTTTGCACATTCAAAAATAGGATCTTTTTTCAATATATAATCATCTAATGATGGGGTAATAATATTATCAATTTGAAAATAATGTTTATGAAAAAATTTTTCATTACTTTTATCACTCTTAAATTTTTCAAATTCTTTTTTATCAGAAATTGAATGAATTTTATTATCTGTATCATCATAATAGAAATATTTATGTGAATATTCAATAATAAAATCATCTAATGTACACATTTTAGAATCACCAAATTCGTTATACTGACTTCCAACATTATCTCCTATAAATTTACTACCTATATCTTTTAAACTTTTACAAGCCATAAGCCCACTTGAAAAGATATATTTATCAGTTAAAGTTATTATTTCATTACCCTTTAAAAAATCAATAAGCGGTTTAATTATTGCAGAACTACCGCCAGTATTACCACGAAGATCTACAATATATTTTGATATATTATTTTGACTTGCTATATTTTTTAAATCATTTATCAATGTTTCCATTTGACCTTCTTTTATTTCATAACATTGGTGGTAATTTATTTTTATTACATTATCAACTAATTCATAAGTCATATTTTTATCTATTAAATATTCTCTTTTAATTTTATCATTCATAGCTGTAATATTTATATCTTTATCACCTATCGTAAATATTAAATCATTGTTATTTTTTATTGAAGGTAATGCTCTAATCTTGCCACCTGACATAAGATAATCTTCACACATTACTTCTAACCAACCTTTAGTAGAGTAATTGGTAATTTCTTCTATCTCACTAAGAATTTGTGAAATGTTTATTCCATTTATGGCAGTCAATTTATGGAATTTTAAATCATTTATACTCGTAGGACAGTTAATTACATATACTTCATTATTAAAGATTTTTATTTCTAAAGGTAGTTCTTCTTGTAAATTTTGATTTATTTGAAGTGAAGTATGTTCATCATAATTACCAACTATGTGTTTTATCAAATAATTAGCTAAATAATAAAAATCATAATCATCTTCTAATGGATATTGATTTAAAATATCTTTCTTTAATTTTTCTATTTCTTCTTTACTTTTTTGAAAATAAAAATCTAAATGCTTGTTTTCAAGAATCAATATCAATTCATCTAATAGTTTTATATACTTTTGTTTTTCCATATTTACTCCATTTGATCTATGACTTCTAAAAAATCATTAAGACTTTTATACCACTCAAACATTTTACTTTTTTTATTAGCATATTTTTCATATTCTTCTTTAGTATAATTTTTGTTGTTTTCTTTCCATCTTTTTATACATCTATCATAGCAAGTTTCTATGCTTGTTCTCATAACAATAATTTGCCCTTTTAAAATAGATGGATCTTTTATATTTCTATATTGAGCTGAATCAATAACAATAGTCTTATCAGTATCTTTAAAATAATTTAATATTTCTAAATAACAATTATCAAAATCAGTAATCAAAGCATTTTTATCTTTATTTTTAAATAGCTCTCTGATTTCTAAATTTTCTTTATTGTCAAACTTTCCATTTCCAAATACTACGTCAGTATCAATAACAATATAATTGTCATCGTTTATATATTTTTTAGTAAAATAAGATTTACCACTACCAGATTCACCTGTTATATTTATTACTTTATCATCAGTTAAATCTTTTATAAATGGATCTTTATCAACAAATCTACTTATTAACAAATCTGATTTTATTTCATTTAGATATTTCATCATTTCATTATCCACATCTATATTACCATTTTCATTACAATGACCGGGTCTATGAAAATCATTCCATTCACTTAATACTAAATCTATATTACTTTGATTTACTTTATCTTTGATTATTTGGAGGCAAGTATTTTTATAACCTCTTATAGCACATCCTGCTAATGATTTATAATATGATTTTTCTGGTAAATCTGATTTTAAATAAAAATTCATGGCAAGTTCATCGGTCACTGGTCTTGGATTAGATATAATTATTTTATTTGCTCTAAACACTCCATGAGGTGCTGATTCATTAGGACAATCAATTATTTCAGCATCTTCTGGTATTTCTACATCATAAATAGTATCTCCACGAACTAACCATCTTAAAATTTTATCCTCAGTAGAAAAATTAAATCCTCCCATATCTGTTGGATTTTCAGCTTGTGGATTCCAAACATCAGCAATAGTTACATTATTTAATTTATACTTAACATTACTATTTGCACCAGATGTTGTCCCAAACATTACCTTTAAAAATTTTTTGTTTTGCATACCTTTTCTCCTTCTATAATCATTAATCAATTTGTATAAAATTAATAGTTTCTTGAAGTGCCAGTTTCATATCATCTTCATTATGAAACCCATGATCCCCATCTTTAACTAATATCAGTTTAGAATTTTTACATTTTTTAGAAACTTTTACTGATGACTTATAATTCACATAAGGATCATTAGTGCCATGAATAAATAATTTTGGAACATTCCATTTATATAAATTTTTATAGGCAAAATATTTTCTCTCATCAACAAAATAGTTATAACTTAATCTAACTCCTTTTTCTATTTCATAGTATCCTTGCTTTTTAGCTATTTTTTCTTTTGTTGATGGCCTATTAAATATTTTCCTAAAATAATCTAATGCTCCATACCATAAAACAATTTTTTTAATATTAAATTGATTATAATTGGCTAAAGAAACAATTCTAGCTCCCATACTACATCCGATTAATATAAAAGTTTGAAAGCCATAATTATTTTTCATTTCTTTAAGGGTATCATTTAAATTATCAACCATATTTGTTACTGAATAATCACATATATTCCCTTGTGATTCGCCACAAGCAATAAAATCAAATCTAAAATTATTAATATTATTTTTAGATAGTGCCTCAGCGAGTAATGTTGTTGGCCTAGAATCTTTACTACTGGTTCTTGCATGACAAATTATAACCAATTCTTTATTGTCATTAACTTTATTTAAAATTCCACACAATTTTATTTTGTGAGAAAAATAGAATAACTTTTTATTCATCATTATCACCAAAAGCAGAAATATCTTCAATACTAATTAAATCGTTATTTTCATTAAATTCTAATTTAAAAGTTTGACAATAACCCCATTGTCCATCAAAAAATTCTTTTCCATTAAATTTTATAGAATAATTATTGAAATCAACACCACACCAAGTAAGTAATAAGGCTGTTATAGCAGTAGCATGCGACACAATAGCAATTCTTTCAGCATCAGTCTTTAAAACTTTCATAAGAGCCTTATACATTCTTGTTTTTACTTCTTTTATACTTTCACCAAAACCAATTTTATAATCAATATCTTCAAATTGTTTTAGATTATAATTAGATGGTATCATCCCAAGAATTTATACCCATTATTCTTTCATGAAAATCAGAAATGACTTTTACATTAGTGTTATTTTCTAAAGCTATATATTTAGCTGTCGCCATTGCTCTAGTATAATTAGAAGAATAAACCGTATTTAAGTTATGTAGTTCTTTATTCTGACTTGCTTTTTTAGCAATTCCTTCTCCATTTATTGTTAATGGATATTTTTCATCTTGTAATTGTAAAGTATCTTCATTATAAACCATTTCAGGTTTTAAAGGTTCAGAATGTCTTAATAGATAAACTGTTTTCATATTACTTTCCCCCTCACGAGTTATTATAATAATTATACCAAAGTATTATTTTAAATTAAAGTATTGCTATATAAGACATGTGTCAAGCAAAGTAAAACACCAAAAACTTTAAATTTTCACCAAAAAATGAAACCATTTCAAAAAAAATTAAAGAAAGTTGATTCTTTAATTTTTTTAATCCTTATTTAGATATATACATATTGGTTGTTCTTCCACATAGCCAATCAATAGATATATTATATTTTTCATGTAATTTATATACAACAATTGTACTTATCAAAATTTTACCTCTTTCATAATCACTATATGTGGTTTGTGGAATACCAATATCTTCAGCTAACATTGATTGAGTTTTATTTAATTTCTTGCGTAATTTCTTTAAATTATTACCTATTGCCTTTTTATTTATTGTCACTTTACCATATTCAATATTATACCTGATTATACCCATAACAAAATCAATAGAATAATTATATAAATTACAAAAAGCTATAATCTTTTTAAATGGCATATCATCATAGTTATTTTCCCATCCAGATACAGTTGATTTAGAATTACCAAGAACCCTGCCTAGTTCAGTTTGTGTCATTCCGATTTCTTCTCTACAATATTTTAAATTATTCTCCCTCATAGTATCACCACCATAATTTTCCCATTAAATTCGATTTTAACGGATAAAGTTCGACTATATCATTAAAAAATGATATAATAGTTTTATTAAAAGAAATGGAAGGTGGGAAAAATGAAAGTTGCATTAAAAATGGTTAAAACCTTTATGAAAGATTTTAATCTATCTTATGACTATATTGCTGAAGGCTTAAACAAATCAGAAGAATATGCTAAAGACATAATTTCAGGGAAAGCAGAAGCTACATTAGAAGATGGCATTAAAATAGCTCGTTTATTTAATCTCGGTTTAGATGATCTATTTCCGATTGATTACAATCAAAATAAGCTTTTTAAAAAGGAAATAGAAAGAATTAATAAGTTAAGAGAGACCGAATTACAAAAAGGGAAAAACATTTATAAACTCGACTATAAATTAAATAAAATTTATAAATTACTGATACAGATAGTTGATAATGGTAAAAATATATCAATAGATAGTTACTCTAAAATTTTTACATCTTATGTAGAAGAAAGTGAAGTTGAAAGAGCTATGGATCAAATGTTTAAATATTTATTATATGAAATTTCTAACAAACTAACTATTAAAGAGATTCATGGATTATCTATTGTTTTTAGAACATTTAATGATAAAGGAATTGATGGACAGTTAATAAGTGAATGTTTACAACAAATTAAATCATTATTATTAGTTTTGAAAAATAAAAATGAAACCTTACCATCATTAAATTATGTTTATTGTCTAATAAGAAAAAAATATCCTAATTATTCAGAACATGATATTATTGATGTAATTTTTAATATTTTACTCGATTATCATAGAGGTATCAATTAAAGTCTATTTTTATTATTGATTATATGTTGTATAATATTTTAAATTATCTAAAGTTTTAAAAATAAAAAGAAAGGAGATTTTTTATGAACAAGAAAACTAAACGAATTGTCATTGTTGTTAAAGAAGATGAAGTATTAGAAATACATGCTAGTGAAAACAATCCACATTGTATTATTATTACCAACAAAAATGGTATATTACAAGTCGAAGGCAAATAAAAAAACAGTATGAATAATGAAAAATTTATTCATACTGTTTTAAATTTTTATTATATTTTATCATTTCAAAATGTTTTTTAAAATACCTTGTATAACATTAACAACTATTGAATTACCTGCTTGATGATACAATGAGGTTTCAGGGCAAACTTTACTTACCTTTTCATAATCATCATCTGAAAAACCCATTAATCTCCATGCTTCTTTTGCTGTTATTCTTCTTATTCGCATTTATCCCTCCTCTCCAACTACTATTTTACAATTATAAGATGTGTTATTGGCGGTTAAAGTACCTATGTTTCCATTATCTGAATATAATCTAGCTGATTGATGATAAGTAGTATGTAAATCTTCACCACATATTCCACCAACAAAATAACGATTTATATCAATAACATACTTGATTTCAGGATTATTTTTATTTAAAAACATTATTTTATTATCCACTATTTTATATTTATCATTAGTTAAATAGTATTTTTCTGCGACATTTTTATCTAAAAAGTCTTTTATCTTAAATTTTAATTCTTCTTTTTCTGGAAATTCAAAATCAATAGAATTATC
>CANQPR010000009.1 GCA_947625715.1 uncultured Bacilli bacterium | reverse complement strand
TATAATACATAAATATTTAAGTTTTTTAATAACAAAAACTCTTTTATTCATTGGTATCACCTCGCTTCTATTTAATTTTGCTTAAATAAATTTGAGGCAGACATCTCGAAATCAAAACACTCCTTGATGTATTATTCTAACATTATTATTTAGGCTTGTAAATAAGGCCTATTTTTTTATTTAGATAGTTAAACGATAGGGATTAGTTTTAGTACCATAATCATCTGAATCATCAGGTTCTATTTTGACATTAGAATTTAGGTATACAACAGGATAAATATAATATGCACTGGCTGGATTATCTCTATCCACATTTCTATTACTTTTCACAGAAAATATTGAATAATATGCCCTATCATACTCTGACCGAGTATACGATACTGGGGTCATAGTACACAATAAACTGGGCACCCAACTATTTAATGGACATACTTTATTACTATTATTATTTTCATTTGTCCATATAAGCATCGTTGTATTTAAACATGTTTGTCTTTGTGACTCTCCTCCACCACTTGTCGAATAACCATAATCACTGGGATATATTAAACCAACATATCCTTTCCAATTATATTTTCTTTCTACATTATCATCACAATTATCTCCATAAGTACATACTGTATTCTTACTTCGTTCTGCTTCATACATATATGGTGGTGTAATTAAACCTCCATTTTCATAAAAATCTACTGGCATGGTTCCGGTATTCCATTTTATTTTACTTACCATTCCTCTTGCTTCATCATTTAAACCTATGTTTGTCCAATTAGGACAGGTTGCTACTTTATTTTTTTCCGAACTATAACAAGTACCTCCAGCTTTTTTATTATAATAATTGTCATTTAATACTTTTTGTATATCAGCCTCACTCCATTCATTTACGCCATAGCCACTATTTACAAGTGAAGAATCCCAACTATAAGACCCTATACTAGTATATCTTATTATTTTTAAATGACTTTTTTTATTTCCACTTTCATCTTCTATGTTATTCATAACGCCAATAATTTGCCATAATTCATTATTAAACGTTACATAATTATTGGGAGTACTTCCTATAAATCTTACATTATTATCAATAGTATTATCATATATTATACTACTGTCACTGCCAACTTTCTTTGCCAAGTAACAAGCTCCACTATCTACACCGGCACTATTACAAATAGTATCATATTCTTGACCAAAATATAATTTACAAGTTGTTTTGGACTCTTGTAAATTTACAACTGTTGGTTGCCAATTATTATAATCCCATTTTATACTAGCGCCCTTATCACACTCGCCTTTTACAAATGTTAATTTTTCTTCATTATCTTTCTTTGGCATTTGCGTCAATAATTCATCTCCTTTATAAAAGGCGAACATTACATCTCCACTTCCTTCATAGATAAAGTTACCTTCCATCACTTTAAAACTTTTATTTTCCCTAAAGTTTGCAAAAGTTCTATCGACTATTATTCCACCTACAAAAAGAAGAATAGCACCTATTATAATTAATATTTTTCTGCTATTCTTTTTTTCTTTATATTGATTTAGATTCATAAATATCAACTCTATTCTTGATATTTATTTTATAATAATACCCCCTCCCCGTGTCAATAGTTGAAAATTAATTTCTTTTATGTTATCATGTATACGAATGAAGGAAACTTCATATAATAAAAAGGAGCATTTTGATATTGTCTTGTCGAAATGTCTGCCAATTTTGGGTTAGACATTTAGTTTTTGTCTATTGACTGAAACTAGATGTCCTTTTTAATTACAATAATCAATATAATTATTAAAATTATTATAATACATAAATATTTAAGTTTTTTAATAACAAAAACTCTTTTATTCATTGGTATCACCTCGCTTCTATTTAATTTTGCTTAAATAAATTTGAGGCAGACATCTCGACTATCAAAAACACTCCTTAATTTATTATTTTAATATTATTATTTAGGCTTGTAAATAAGGCCTATTTTTTATTATTTAGGTCGTTAAACGATAAGGATTAGAGCTAGTACCATAATTATCTGAATCATCAGGTTCAATTTTAACATTGGAGTTTAAGTATATAACTGGATAGATTTCACCAACGGTATAAGTGTAAGCATCTCCAACTCCTCCACTAGAATATACTTTTAAAGTAATACTTGCAAAGGTACTATTTGGCACAGACGTTATGGTCCATGTACTTCCATTTGTATTGTATAACCAACTATTTGATGCACAATTTATTTGATTTATTTCATTATTCCAATTATACATACTTTCTTTTAAACATGCTTCTTTTTCTTCATTTCCACTTATTGCATAACCATAATCCGATGGGTACATTAAGCCTACATATCCTGTCCAACTACTTGTTCTTTTTATTTCATCATTACAATGAGTTATATCGTTACATATTTTACTAATATTTGTACTTTTTTCCATTTCATACATATATATTGGAGTTATTAAATTTTTATTACTGGCAAAATCTACTGGCATGGTTCCGGTATTCCATTTTACTTTACTTACCATACCTCTTGCACTTTCATCTAACCCAACAACTTCCCAATTTGGACATGTTGTTTCCTGATTATTTAAATTACTATAACAAATTCCCCCAGCTTCTTTTTTATAATAATTATTATTTAAGACTACTTGAATATCAGAAGTACCCCATTCATTTATCCCATAACCAGTATTTACAATATTTGAAGATGAATCCCAACTATAAGCACCTATACTACTAGCTTTAATTAATTTTAAATGAGTTTCTCCATCATCATTTTCATCTTTAATGTTATTCATTATCCCAATTATTCGCCAGCTCTCATTATTAAATTTTACATAGTTATCAGGATTACTTCCTATAAATCTTAAGTTATTATCATCAGTACCATCATATTCTAATTCCTCAGGTCTTTCTTTTTGTAAATTTTCAAAATATTCTTTACTAGGATTTTTGATAAAATATAAATTGCAAGTTGTTTTTGTTTCTTGCAAATTTAATATTTTAGGAACCCAAAGCTTATTATCCCACTGTACAGTGGCCCCTTTATTACATACGCCTTTGTCAAATATTAGGTTATCCACATTATCTTTCCCTGGCATTTTAGTTAATAACTTATCACCATTATAAAAGGCGAAAATGATATCTCCACTTCCTTCATAAATGAAATTACCTTCTATCACTTTAAATGATTTTTGCACTTTAAAGTTAGCGAATGTTTTCTCTAATATTATTCCACCAATTAAACCTATTATTAAAAATGCTATTATGATTATTTTTTTATTATTTCTTTTTTCTTTATACTGATTTAATTTCATAAATAAAAGAAGACCTCCGTATCTTCTTTTATTATATTATATAATACCCCCCTCCCGTCAACGAGTGAAGCTGCTGAAAAAGTCCAAAAATTTTAAAAAATGAAAAATTTGATTTTTTTAATTCCCACTTTGATGCTCAAAATAGCATGATTTTTAATAATTGCTCCCACTTTTGGCCCATATTTAATCAAAAATTGGGATTTGATTTTTTCATGATTTTAATTTTACACAAAATGTATACTTTTTCAGCAGCCTCCAACGAGTTTAAAATAAAATTTTGGCGGTTCTTAACATTTGGGCAGTATAACCAATCTCGTTATCATACCATGCAACTAATTTAACTAATTGCCCTTCACTATCTAAGACAGTTGTTAATTGTCCATCAACTAATGCACCACATGTTTCTCCTATTACATCACTAGAAACTATTGGGTCCATTGTAAATTTTAATACTTCATTTTGATTATTTTTAAAAACTTCATTAATGGCTTCTTTAGTAACATTATTTTTTAATTCTAAGGTTAATTCAATTATGGAACCATCCATTACTGGTACTCTATAGGCACCACCTAATAATTTACCATCTAAATTAGGAAGTACTTTGCCAATTGCGCTACCGGCACCAGTAGAAGTTGGAACAATGTTCATAGCACAGGCTCTACCTCTTCTAGAGTTATAACCTTTTTTATGAGCTATATCTAAAGTTGCTTGGTCATTAGTATAGGCATGAATTGTACTCATTAATCCCTTTTTGACACCAAAGTTTTTATCAATAATATTTAAAACGGGCGCTAAACAATTGGTCGTACAACTTGCCGAGGATATAATTTGTTCTGTTTTATCAATAATATTATCATTAACCCCATAAACAATCGTTTTTATATCACTTTTACTAGGAGCCGAAATTAATACCTTTTTAGCACCAGCCATAATATGGGTATAAGCATCTTCATAAGTAGTGAATTTACCACTGCATTCTAAAACTAAATCAACATCTAATTCTTTCCAAGGTAGTTCTTTTGGGTCTTTTTTATTAAAAATAGGAATCTTTTTTTGATTGTTGATAACTAGGTAGTTATCAACATAAGATATTAAATCATCATGAAAACGACGATGTGTTGTATCATATTTAAATAAATAAGCTAAATCTTGAACACCCATTAAATCGTTAATCGCAACAACATCAAAATCAGTTTTAACAAGCATTTGCCTTAGGGCTAGTCTTCCAATTCTTCCAAATCCATTTATAGCAACTTTTATCATATTTTTTTTCTCCTTTTCTTTTTATACATTACCAATAAATTCTCTTAATACTGAATCTTTTGGAACTAATTCACTGCTAATTGTAAAAAATGGTGACAACGCGGTAATCAATCGTCTTGCTTCAGCATAATATTTGCTATTTATTTCAACGGAGTATAAAAGTGGTAGGGCATATACTTTTAGTACCCCTAGTTCATAAGCTAAAGCTGTATTGATAATTAAGTCCGCTTGATAGACGTAAGGGAAAATATTTTTTTCTTCTCCACTTCTTACTTTTTGCCATTCATATATTGTATCATCAACTTTTCTTGCTCTTTCTCTTCTATCTCTTGTAAGTCTTCTAATTAATCTTAAATCTAAAGTAGAAATATAATTATGTCTATCAATATTTAAAGGCATAAAAGGACTTAAATAAATTTTAAACTTGTTTTCACTTTTAATAAAGGAAGTTAATTCATCATTTAAACAATGTAATCCTTCAATTAAAACAATGGTATTTTCATCTAATTGTTCAACCCTATTTTGTTCAATTCTTTTGCCTGTTACAAAATCATATTTAGGTATACTAACTTTTTTATAAGCAAGTAAATCTAGTAATGTTTTATTAAATAATTCTAAATCAACAGCTTCTAAACATTCAAAGTCATATTGACCAAATTCATCTTTTGGGGTATCAATTTTATTAACAAAGAAATCATCTGTTGATAATTCAATGGTTTTAAAGCCTTTACTTTTAAAATAAATACTTAATCTTTTCATCGTTGTTGTTTTACCACTACTTGATGGACCTGCGATGAGGACGAATTTTATTTGAGGTTTTTTTAATATTTGTTCACAGGCTTTTAAAATATCTTCTTGAAAAACTAATTCATTCATCAAAACTAATTCTTTTATCTTATTATCCGCAACTTGTTCATTTAAATTAGCTAAATATAAGGTATTCATTTTTTTTAACCATTTTTTACTATTCATAAAATTGGTAATGATATTTTCATAGTGAACATATTCGGGTAATCTTCCTTTTAAGTCAATGCTTGGACAAACTAAAATTATTCTATTATGACCTATGTCTACTAGTTCAAAACGGTCTATTACTGATGTGTCATAGGGTAATATGTTATAAAAATTGTTTAAATAATTTTTTAAGCGATACATGGTGATAATATCATTTTCCATGAATTGAATCATTTTAGCTTTTTCTTCTTCTTTGATACTCATCAGATAATTGTAAGCATCTTTAGCTTTTAAATGATAGGCTTTAAATCGTTCTTTATTAGAAACCATATTAGCCATTTGTCCTTTTATTCTTTGAATATCATAAGATGTAACTTCATGGTCAAGAACAATTTCACTTAGTATTCCTTTTGGGACACTGTGAAGAAAATAAATTTCACTATCTTGATATAAATCTTTAACAGCTACATAAAATAAGTATTTTAATCCAGCTTGATATATTTTATAGCCACTTATATGAGAGGTATCTAAAAATTCAACATTAACATCACTTGATATTTTCTCTTCTAAAGATATGGCAGTATTGTCTATGTAGGCAGAAATAGCATGGTCAACATTAAAAGATTTACTAACTTCATAATATGTTACTGGTTTAACAAATTTTTTTATTTCATCATGATATGTAACTTTTATCTCTTCCATATTATTAGTCCCTCTTATTCTTAAGATGTATTTTATCATAAATTTAATTTTTTTTGAATACTTTTCCCATAATTAAACTAAGATAATATTAGGTGAAAAAAAATGAACATAATACCAACAGTTTTAGAAAAAGAAAATAATAGGGAACGAGTTTATGATTTATATTCCAGATTATTAGAAGATCGTATTATTTTTTTATCAGGGGAAATTAATGATGTAAGCGCTAATATTGTTATTAGTGAGCTTTTATATTTGGATAGTAAAAGTCATGAGGATATTTATTTATATATTAATTCGCCTGGTGGTGTTATTAGTAGTGGGCTTGCTATTTATGATACGATGAATTATATTAAAAGTGATATTAAAACCATATGTGTAGGTATGGCCGCTAGTATGGCTGCCTTTATTTTAGCTTCTGGTACTTCTGGTAAAAGGTGTGCCCTAGAAAATGCCGAAGTGATGATTCATCAACCTTTAGGCGGTATGAATGGACAAGCAACAGATATGAAAATTGCTACAGACCATATAATTAAAATTAAAAATAAGTTAAATCATTTGCTTGCCAAAAATACTAAACAACCTCTTAAAAAAATTGAAAAAGATACCGATCGCGATAATTATATGAGTTCTAAACAAGCTTTAGAATATGGTTTAATTGATATGATTATTTAGTTTTTTGATAGTTTTCAATTAATTTTTTGACTTTAATAAAATGGTGATTAATTCCTGATTTACTGATTTTATAACCATATTTATTGGTGATAATATCGGCTAATTCTTGAAAGGAACTTTCTTTATGTTTTTCTCTTAAATTCATGACTAATTGGGTTTTTTCATCTAGTAAGGAAAAGAGATTGTTCTTTTTTAAAAAGGCTATTTGTTCTAATTGAATATTAGCCGTTTTCATTATTTTTTCTTGATTAGCAATATCACAATTATTTAGGCGATTTAGCATGTTTTTATGGTCTCTATATATGCGAATATCTTCAAAGTAAAATAAGCTATTGATAGCTTCAAAAAAACGAATTATATCACTTATTTCTTCACTACTTTTTAAATAAACCATGTAACGATTGTTTCTTTTTAAGACTTTACTATGAAATTTTAATTCTTTTAATAGTTTGTTTAAAAATTGGGCATCTTTATAAGATATATAAACAAATTCTAGGTGATATCCACTTGTTGATGGATCATTAATACTTCCATTAGCTAGGAAAACACCTCTAATAAAGCCCATAACTTGTTCTTTATCTGCTAAGTATTCTCTTTCTATTGCTTTGTAACGACCATTTTTATATATGTGCAATGTTTGTAATATTTCTTTGATTTTTTCATGGATTTCTAGGATATATATTTGTTTAGTTCGAAGGCGTTTTTGATTTCTTATGATAACTTGAATGGGAACTTTAAATACTAGTTTTAAATTTTTATAGACTTTTCTTGCAACAGCTCCATTTTCAAATGATAAACTAATAGATTTTTTACTTATTTTGGCATCGTATCTAATGATTGCTGATAGTTCACTTTCAATAACAATTCTTGAACTATTAAGACTTGAAATTTCTTCTTTTAAACGGGTTGAAAAAGTCATAAAATCACTTCCAAATTATTTATATTATAGCTTTAAAAAAGCTCGGTTGCAATTACAATTCACTATTATTTTTGATAATTTCATCTTCATTGATTACTAAATATGTAGTCGTTAAAAGCATTGTGGCAATGGAAGTAGATGTTAAAAGAGCATTTTTAAGGACTAAGTATGGATCAATTACCATTGTCTTTTTTAAATCTTCATATTTATTAGTAGTGATGTTATAAACATAATTATAGTGATGTTTTTTTATTTCATTATATATTTTGTCTTTGTCCAAACCACTATTTTTTAATATTTGTAAAAATGGTTCTTCTAAAGCTTTTTTCATTATTTTGGTTCCAATATCATTATCTTTTAATTTACTTCTAACTTTTAGATAACTTATGCCTCCACCTAGTAAAATACCTTCATTAGCAATACTAAGTGCAAAAAGAGCATCATTAACGCGCATCATTTTTTCTTTTACTTCGGTTTTGGTAACACCACCAATATAGATTATAGCATTTTTTTCTTTTAATTTAGAAAGACGTTCATTTAAATATTCTAAGTTATATTCATCGGTTGTCCTAGCAATTTCTTTTTTAATTTTAATTATATGTTTTTTGATTAATTCTTTATTGATATTCTTTTTATATATTAATGTTTCTTCAACATTTCCTTTAATTAAATCAACAGTACCTAAACTTTGGGGATTAAAAGTATCTTTGTTAATGGAAATATTTAAAAGATTCTCCAAATCTTCTAAGCTATCTTGTCTTTTTATTAAATAATCAATGTTATTTATTAAAACAAGGCACGATGAACTTTGATTGTTTATTTCAATAGCTTGATTAATTATTTCATCACTAAAGGAATTAGCAAAAATGACTAAAGATTTTTTTTCATCTATAATTTCATTTATTATATCTGATAAAAAGCTGATGTTTTCTAAATCGTTATCAAATAAGAGAATGTAACTATCTTTTAGGGTATATTCTTTGTTTTTTAATAAGAAAGGATTAGCTAAACCGGCTTCTATTTGATAGCCTTTAATATATTCAACATAAGTTTCTTTGTTATTACTCATTTTTATTTTAATACCATTTTTATTTTTGGTGTTGTTAAAGGCTTGGTAGGCTGAGGTACCTAAGGTTTTGTCATTAGCAGAGGTAATAGCTATTTTTTGAAGGTCTTTAGCTGTCGGTTTTATTTTTAGGGTGTTTAATTGTTTTAATATCTCATCAACGGTGGCATTGATGTTTTTAGTTAAAGTAATAGGATCTAAGTTATTTTCAATTTCTTTGATGCCATTTAACATAATACTTCTTAATAATACTAAAGTGGTAGTTGTTCCATCACCTACTAAAGAGTCTGTTTTTAAGCTGGCTTCTTTTAGAATCGTTAAAAGAGTGTCGATAACTTTATCAGAACTTTCAATATTTTTAGCAATTGTGACACCATCGTTAGTTATAAACGGCATCTTTAGGATTGGACAAACAATTATATTACGTCCTTTAGGTCCAAGGGTTGTACTTACCGGATCACATAAAAGATGAATAGATTTTATTAAATTATCTAGTAATTCTTTATTTTCAATTATTGTTTTCAATTTTATCCCTCATTTCTATTATGTTATGCCAATATTTTTTAGGCATAAAGTTTCTTTGACATCGATAGTTTTTTCTTTCTTTAATGGCAACAGTTTCAAAGAAAGTTATCCACAATTGTTCCATTTCTTTTTCATCTTTGGAAAATAATAATTTTATGTTTTTGATATCAATGTTGGTTATATAAATTTTATTTTGATAGTATATAGCCATTTTTTTCCTTTTTTCATCATAGATTATCCATTTTTCTTTTGGTAATCTTTTTTGAAAATGATTACTTAAAAATCCTAGTATGTCATTTGTAGGTGCGACTAAAGCAAACAAAAAATGACTTTTTAATTCTTGAAATCGTAAAAAACCTTTCATTTTATGAGCTTCATTATGAACATATTTAGCTATTTCTAAGATTTTAGAAACACATTTTAACTTGCGCATATAAATTATTTTGGCTCCATATTTATAAGCATTTAATAAAAAATAATAAATAATTAATTCTTTATTTTCTTCAGCTGATAAATAGCTACATAATATTAAATCATATATATAAGGATTAGTTTTTTTTATTTTATAGCTTAGTTTATCAGTTGTATCATTAGTTATTTTAAGAGCAGTAGAAAATAAATCGTTTTGATAGGTTATTTCATTTTGAATGTTTAAGGGTTTAATTTGCTCTTTTATTAAATTAGCAATGGTATTTAATAGATGGCTAAAGCTTCCATCATATAGATAGATATAGTTATTTGTTTTCATAAAATAAACTCAATTGTCGCGATGAATTATTTTTGGGTTCTTCATCTATTAAAACTAAATTGGTGTATATAAATTGTTTTTGAAAGTATTTAGAAGGCATAAAGTATTTACCATTGCAAAGAATAAAGTATTTAGCTCTTTTTAAAACAACCCCCATTTTCTTTAAATCATTTAATTCTAAAGGATAATAGGCTCTTGATTTAATAATTCTTTTTGCACTTGTTGGCCCTATGCCAGGAATTTTTAATAATTCATAATAGGAGGCTTTATTTATTTCTTTAGGAAATTCGTTTAGGTGATTTAAGGCCCAGTTTGCTTTGGGGTCAATTAAAATATTTAAGTTTTGATTGTCTATTGTTAATAAGTCGCTTGTTTTATAATGATAATATCTTAACAACCAATCAGCTTGATAAAGACGATGTTCTCTTTTTAAGGGTGGCGTTTTTAGCATAGGTAACATTTTATCTTTATTAACAGGGATATAAGCTGAGTAAAAAACGCGTTTTAATTGGTATTTTTGATATAAATTTTCACTGTTTTTCATAATGTCATAGTCAGTATCAGTTGTTGCCCCAATGATTAATTGGGTACTTTGACCAGCCGGAACAAAGTATTTATTTTTATTTTCCCTAACGGTTTGCATGATATTAGTGACTTTCTTATTATCTTTATTGGGCGCTAGTAACTTTAAACTTTTATTGGTGGGAAGTTCAACATTGGCACTTAAACGGTCAACTAAATTACCTAATTTTTTTAATAAATAACTACTGCATCCAGGAATCGCTTTACAGTGAATATAGCCATGAAAGTTATATTTTTTGCGAAGTAAATAAATTGTTTCAATTAATTTTTCCATTGTATAATCAGGATTTTTAATAATTCCCGAACTTAAAAATAAGCCTTCAATGTAATTACGACGATAAAAGTTCATAGTTATTTCACATATTTCTTCTGGGCTAAAAATCGCACGTTTAATATTATTGCTTTTACGATTTAAACAATACTTACAATCAAAGATACAACAATTGGTCATTAATATTTTTAATAAGGATATACATCGTCCGTCACTTGAGAAAGAATGACATATTCCAGATATAGAAGCATTGCCAGTCCCATCACAGTTAGACCGTGAGCTCCCCGATGATGAACATGAAGCATCATATTTTGCTCCATCAGCTAAAATTGTTAATTTATCTTTCAATGTCATGATAACCACCATCTACATTATATAATATTTTTTCTTAAATGTCACGAACAAATATTTGCTATTTTTTGGCAAATATTGACAAGTAAAAAAACAAAGTTATCATTTTACTTTGCTTTAACTAACAATTTTAAGTTTGAAAGGATTTCCAAGGCTTCCATCACCATCATAGATTATTGTTTTATTTGTTAAATATGCAGCAGGAAGAATACCATACGCTATATTAGCTTGACTATCATGAAAATACCCAATACTTTCAATATAAAATACTCTATAACTCAGTATAGATATCGATAAAGTCCATAAATCACCTTTTAGCCAATCGTTATTTGGACATTCACTAGTATTTGTTCTATAATCCCACTCTTGTAGTTCCATGTTTAAACAATTCTCTCTTCCTACTGTTCCACCATGAGTTGCATAACCATAGTCGCTCATATACATTAAACCAATGCCATTATGATAATTTGAATCATTTTCTTTTGTCCACTCATATGGATAAATATCGGATGAAGTAATTGTGCCTCGCTCACTTTCATAAAACATTTCTGCTGTTACACCATGACCATATTTATTTTCATTTGCACCAACATTCCATATTACTTCACTGTCTATCATTTTTCTTGCATCTTCATTTAAGCCTTTTGGAATAAAATTATCTGAACCACTAAAATCACAATTTTGTGAGTACGCAGTAGAATTAGCGGAGTTTCCCCTCCAACATCTTCCTCTTTCACTATTATAATAAGCACCATTTAACATTTCTTTTGTTTCACTTTCTACCCAGTTATTAAAAGAACCATTGTACCATGCATAATTACCAAAATTTTTTTGATTATTTATTCCGTTTGCTCTAATTATTTTGATTCTTTGTTCTACTCCCATTTTTGTTTTTACATTTACTAAACCAATAATTCGCCAGATTTCATTATTAAATGACACATAATTATTGGGATTTCCTCCTGCGTATCGATATTCAGTTTTATTCCAACTAATATCTAAACTTGTTAAATTATTATGTTCTACTGCATATAAACCATTTTGGCCATTTTTAGCTAATGGAATATCATCGCTTAAACTAATTCCTATTCTCTGCACAAAGTATAACTTGCATTTAGTTTTAGTTGTAGTTAAATTAGTTACTAAAGGTGCCCATTTTTCGTTATTCCATTCTATGCTGGCTTTATTATCACACTCTGACTTTTCAAATTTTAAGTTATCAGGATTATCTTTCTTTGGCATTTCATCTAGTTCTTGGTCTTTATTATAAAATTCAAATATTATGTCATCATTACCTTCATAGATAAAATTCCCTTCCATGACTTTAAAACTTTTATTTTCTTTGAAGCTTGCAAATGACCTTCCAATCATTATACCCCCAATTATTAATAAAACGGCAAGGGTAACCACAATTAATTTTGAGTAATTTTTTTTAATTTTATATTGTTCTAATTTCATATAAGATGGTTTTTGTTCTTTCATTTTGTTCCTCCCATTATTATGAATTATATTGTACTTTTAAGTTTAAAAGGATTTTCAAGGCTTCCGTCACCATCATAAATTATTGATGTAGTTGTTAAATAAACAACTGGTAAAATACTATTTGCATAAGAAGCTCCATATTGGCTATAGCTAATAAAGCCATTGGAATCAAGATAGAATGTTGCATTTAAATTATTAGAGTATGGTAATAATATCCAATAATATCCACTACTTGGTTTTAACCAGTCATTTTTGGCACAGTCAGTATTATAATTTCCTGTTCGCCAGCTATTTAAAGTTTCATTAAAGCAACTTTCTCTTCCCATTGCTCCTCCGTGGCTCGCATAACCGTAATCGCTTGGATACATCAAGCCTATTCCATTATGATATGCCGCATCATTTTCTTTTGTCCATTCATTTGGATATGTATTAGTATTTCCGGTACTAATTCCTCGTTCTTTTTCATAAAATGTTTCAACTGTTATATTACTATCAGTTGTCCCACCAATATTCCATATTACTTCACTGTCTATCATTTTTCTTGCTTCTTCACTTAAACCTTTTGGTAAACTTCCATTACCACTAAAATCACAAGTAGTTTTAGTCGCGTCATTTCCATTGCCTTTGTAACATTCACCACTATTACTGTTATAATAGATTCCATTTAGCATTTCTTTTAATTTACTGGTTGTCCAATTATTTGTATAATCTGTGTTTCTATCCCAAGAATAATTTCCTAAATCTTTTTGTCCACTTATACCATTGGTTCTAATAATTTTTAATCTTTGCTCTACTTTCGTTTTTGTTTTTACATTTACTAAGCCTATAATTCGCCATAGTTCACTATTAAATTCAATATAATTTTTAGGATTTACTCCTGCATATCGATACTCGGTTTTTTTCCAACTATTATCTATTTGTGTTATATCATAATGGTCTACATCATATAAACCATCTTCTTTGTCATCTGCTAAAGCTACACTAATATTGTCACCTAAATCTATTTTTCGTTCTGTAAAATATAAATTACATTTGGTTTTCTTTTTATTTAAACCAACAACTAAAGGTGCCCATTTTTCTTTATTCCATTCAACGGTGGCCCCATTGTTACATATAGCTTTTTCAAATCCTAAATTTTCTTTATTACCTTTCTTAGGCATCCCATCTAACTTTTGTTCTCCATTATAAAAAGCATAAATTATATCTTCACTTTTATCATAATTAAAATTTGTATAGTTTTTAAAATTTACAGACCCCATCCCCATTATTATGCCACCTATTACTAGTAAAACGGCAATAATTATCATTTTTTTACTTTTCTTTTTTTCTTTATATTGATTTAATTTCATAAATAAAAGAAGACCTCCATATCTTCCTTTATTATATTATATAATACCCCCCCCCCGTCAATGGTTTTGAGTCAAAAAAAATGTACACTATCCAGCATACATTTCATTACGAGCATAGAATCGCCAACCATAACTATTTGGAAAACCAGGTGGTGTTATTACTTTTGAACTAGGTACTGAATATCCGTTATAGAATCCAGTTGCTACCCCAAAGTGTAAGTGAGCACCAGTTGTACAATAATCATATCCACCATATGATGTAGAAGTAGTTGTTCCACCAACATAACCAATTATAGTATTTTGATCGACTACGTCACCAACATCAACATTAAATCTTAATAAGTGATAATAGTAAGTTGTATAGGCTTGACCATTTACGGTTACATCAATATATAACATATTACCACCACAACTATATCTGGCAATTTTACCAGAAACAACACCGGCAGCTGCAGCATATACTGGTGTACCTTCGGCATTTCCACCAATATCTAGAGCATTATGATAACTTCCCCAACGATATCCTATTTCACTTGTTATAACGCCTGATGTTAAAGGTTTTAACCATTCCCCATTTTCAATGGTTACAACTTGCCCAGCAGAATTATAGACTTTTTTAACACAATCACTACTAATAACGGCATCATCACCTTTATCAGGGGCATAGGCTGCACAATTTTTTTCAGCAGAATCTAATTTGGTTTTTAATGATTTTATCTGCGTATCAATATCTAATGCATATTTATCATATCCAGCTATATCATTATAACGAGCTGCAATAGCCTTTTTTAAAACTTCTTGTTGTTCTTTTAAGGCTTCTTGTTTTTCAATTAATTCTTTTTTCAATTGTTCATTTCTAGCAATTTCATCTTCTAATTGTTGCATTGTAACACGCACCTGGTCAGATACTTGTTCAACGGCTGCAACTCGCATGATGAAATCTGTCATAGTTGATGCACCTGAGACATATTCAACATAAGCATTAGAACCTTGCATTTCTTGAAGATAACGGATTATTTTTTCTGTTTCTTTAGTAAGAGTTTCAATTCGTTTGTTTGATTCTTCAATATTTGCTTCAACTTGTCTTTGTTCTTCTATAGCTTTGTTTATATCTTCTTCAGCTTTTTTAATAGCTTGTTCTTTGGCCGCAATATCGGCTTTTGCTTCGGCTGTTTTATTATCATTTTCTTTTTTTTCATCTAATTTTTTTTGATATTCGGCTTTTAATTCTCCTAATGTTTGTCTTGCACTATCAGCAAAAACAGTTGGTGTTAATATTAAAAAACAGATTAGGAAGACTAGCCCTTGTTTTACTTTTTTCATATTTTCAAATACTTTCTAACGGCTCTCCATGAACCGAACATTCCCACTAAAGCCCCAATTACTAATAAGAAAGCGGATACAATAAAGACAAATGGGAATGGATCAGATAAAATTAATATTTTTGTAAATACATAACCTCCTGTTGTATTAAATAAATAAACATAACCATAAACAGTAAGAAGGATAGGAATTAAACTACCAATGATTCCTAAAACAAAACCTTCAAATATAAATGGTAATTTAATAGCTATATTACTTGCTCCAACTAAACGCATAATTTCAATTTCGGTTTTTCTTGAAAAAATAGTTAATTTAATAGTATTGCTTATTAAGAAGGCTGTTACTAAAACTAACGCTAAAACAATGATAATTGTTCCTTTACTTATGGCATCAAAGATACCAATTATGTTTTCAACCATTCCCTCACCATATTCAGCACTGGAAATAAAATCATAGCTTCTTATTTTATCAGCTGTTTGTTTTAGACCATTTACATCTTTAACTGTTACAGTTATTGAATCTAATAAGGGATTACTTTCTAAATAATCAAGGGTTGTTTTTAAGGTATCACTTTCATTTTTCATTTCTGCAATCCATTCATCTTTGCTTTTAAAAACAACTTTGTCTATATTGGGCATAGTTTTTAAATCATTTTCAATATTTATTCTATCTTTTTCGGTTGAATCAGCTTTAAAATAGGCAACAACAGTTAATTCTTTTTCTAAGTTAGTCGTAATATTATTTACATTGTAGGTAAGTATTAAACTTATGGCTACTAATATTAAGGTTACAGTTGTACAGGCAATACTTGCCATTGATAAAGAAAGATTTCGAAAGACACTTTTAAATGAATCTCTAATACTTCTATTTAGTATTCTTAACGCTCTCATGTACTTTATATCTTCCTTTCATATCATCACTAGCTATGACGCCATCTTCGATAACGATAACTCTTTTTTTCATTTTATTTACTAATTCTTTATCATGTGTAGCCATAATTATTGTCGTGCCAGATTCTTTGTTTATATTATCTATAATACTCATTATTTCTTTACTTGTATCAGGGTCTAAGTTTCCTGTTGGTTCATCACAAATTAATAGTTTAGGTTCGTTTACAATAGCTCTTGCAATGGCAACTCTTTGTTGTTCACCACCTGATAGTTGACTTGGTAAGTTGCGCAATTTTTCTTTTAAACCAACAGCTTCAACAGCTTTTAATACTTTAGGGCGAATTTGACTATTGGGTAGTCCTAATGTTTCCAGAGCAAAAGCTACATTTTCATAAACCGTTAATTTAGGTAATAATTTAAAGTCTTGAAAAACAACCCCTATTTTTCTTCGCAATTTATATACTTTCGAATTTCTTAATTTACTAACATCAATACCACCAACAATGATTTTACCATCGGTTGGTTTTTCTTCTCGATATAACATTTTCATGAATGTTGATTTTCCACATCCCGTTGGGCCTATTACAAAAACAAATTCGCCTTTATCAATATTTACTGATATATCAGCTACAGCAGTTGTTCCGTTTTTGTATATTTTATAGGCATGTTCTACTTTTATTAACTTCACTTTTTAACCACCTCGTACTATTCTAATTATAGCATAAATTTACTTCATAAGAAATGGTAAATTGCGCCTTTTACCGCCTTGAACTTCATAGCAATCATGAATGACAAAAAAGGCTGATGGGTCAATGTATAACACCATTTCTTTAAAATAGTAATAATCTTTAGTTGGAACGACACACATTAACATGTAACCTTTTTTCTTTGAGTAACCTCCCTCGGTTTCTAATATGGTAACACCAGTTTTCATTTCTTCAATAATATATTTTCTTACTTTTTGATGTTCTTTAGTATAAATAAAGAATAGTTTAGAATTAGATATACCAATTAGAATACTGTCAACAATTCTTGAATAGATAGCCAATATTATAATGGCATATACAACTTGATGAACACCAAAAGCAATTCCACCAAATAGGATAATGATACTGTTTAAAATTAATGATGCTTTACCTTCTGGAATATGACCATATTTATTAAATATTTTCATTAATATATCAAAACCACCTGTATTAAAACCAACTTTATAAATCATACCATTGGCTATTCCGTATAAAAGAGATGTTAATATTATGGTAATGACAATATTATCAAAGGTAAAGTATGGTTGTAGTAATTTTGCTAATGGATAAGTTAGACTTATCATAAAGGGATACATTATACTACCAATAATAGATACGCCAGTATTTTTTTTGCCTAAAAATATATAACATAAAATAATTAAAATTAAACCAGATATATATAAAAATATGTTAGGGTCCCAACCAAATATTTCTTCAAAGATAATTGATAGACCAGATGTCCCTCCAATAACTAAGTGGTTGGGTAAAAAAAACAAATTATAGTTTAGTGCAAGTAAAAAGACCCCTAGAAAAAAGACAAGAGATTTTTCATAAAAATCACGTTTAAATATTTGTTGTTTTAGTTGTTCTAAATCCATGTTATCGGCCTCAATTCTACATAGATTATAACAAATTAAAATTTATTTTCAAGGTATAATAAAAAAACATAACAAGTGAGAGTATTGACAAAAGAAATTTAAAAAGAATGATGATTTATAAATTTCATTCATCATTCAATTATTTATTAAACGTCTTTCATATATATTTGAATTGGATTAGAAGAACTACCATAATTATCATCATCTTTCATCATGACTCTAACATCAGAATCTAGAAAGATGGTAGGATAGATACCTAGGTTGAAAGAGCATGTGTTCTCGGAAATCTCGTTCCAGCCAGAGCTGTTGTAACGGACACCGGCGACAGATGATAGCCAGAAGGTCGAAACCCACGGAGAAAGTAACCAAGAGTTACTTCTCGATAGCCAATCGTTATTATTACATGTAAAGGAACTTCCTTTCCACCGACTGGGTCCCTCGAGGCATTCAGTGCCAAACGTTCCATCTACGAACGGACTGGCTGGAGCGAACTCAACATCCGTGATAGAAGGTAATCCTACATATCCTGGCCAAATGGTTGTCCTTTCTATTTTGTCATTGCAAGTACTTGTATTACTACAAAGTTTTGGATGTTTTCCACCTCTTTCTGCTTTGTACATAACAGCCGAAGTCGTGGAATCATCACGATAAGCATCCCAACTTTCAAGAGTTCCTATAGGCCATTTAACTTTACTTATCATTTTTCTTGCTTCTTCATCTATACCAATTTCCTCCCACTTTGGACATGATGTTTTTGAATTTCCCGAGCTTCCATAACATATACCTCCCGCTTCTTTTTTATAATAATTTTCATTCAATACTTTCTGTATATCTGCCTCACTCCACTCATTTACTCCACTACCACCATTTACACTACTATCTGATGAATCCCAGCTATAGGCACCTATAGAAGTGCCTCTTGTAATTTTTACATGACTTTTTATATTTCCACTTTCATCTTCTACGTTATTCATTATACCAATAATTCGCCAGTTTTCATTATTAAATGTTACATAATTATAAGGATTAGCACCAAAAAACCGTAAATTATTATCATCAGTTCCATATTCTCCTAAACTTTCTTTTCCATCGTATGCTAATTGACCTGGTTTTGTTTTGGCTAATTCTATTAAATATTCACTTAATGTTGGATATTCTTTAAAATAGAGTTTACATGTTGTTTTAGTTTCTTTTAATCCCATAACTAAAGGCGCCCATTTTTCTTTATTCCATTCTACACTAGCTCCTTTGTCACATTCTCCTTTTTCAAATGTAAATTTATCATCGATTTGAGGCATTTGAGTTAATGATTCATCACCATTATAAAAAGCAAATATTACATCTCCACTTCCTTCATAGATGAAATTGCCCTCCATTACTTTAAATGATTTTTGCACTTTAAAATTTGCAAAAGTTATTCCTATTGCTACTCCACCTATTAAGAAGACGATGGCCACAATTACAAAAGCTAATTTTTTATGATTCTTTTTTTCTTTATATTGACTTAATTTCATAAATAAATACCATCTCTATTCTTGATATTTATTTTATAATAATACCCCCCCCCCGTGTCAATCTAGAATAAAAAAAATCTCGTTTTTCTCTTATGCAAGAGTTGTGAGATTCTTTACTTTTAACATCTGTCAAAGATTATAATAAAATTTATTTTTAAGGTAGAAAAAAGAACTAATATAAAATGTATTATTATAAGGTTTTAAAGAATTAAAATAGAATACTATTCTAATTAAAAGACACACCTTTCCATGAGGAATGCACATTTTCATCTGGTTGATTTGCTGGGCAATTAAGAAACATATTACCAGTTGTGCTTCCAAATTTATGAATAAAGTTTGGACCATATGTAATTTCAGTTAAATTAGTTGAATTAGCAAACATCCGATTCATATTTGTTACATTACTCGTATTAAAAGTTCTTAAATCTAAGGTTTGAATACTGCTCATATTTTCAAACATATTATGCATATCTGTTACATTACTCGTATCAAAATTACTTAAATCTAATTTTTGTATGGTGCTCATTCCAGCAAACATATCATACATAGTTGTTACATTACTCGTATCAAATGTACTTAAATCTAATTCTTGTATGGTGTCCATATAAGCAAACATACCCTGCATAAATGTTACATTACCTGTATTAAAAGTTCTTAAATTTAAAGTCTGAAGATTCATCAAATGACCAAACATATTAATCATGTTTGTTACATTTCTTGTATCAAAATTTTCGCCAAATGTTAAGGTTTGGAGATTGCTCATATTATAAAACATAGAGTTCATGTTTGTTACATTTCTTGTATCAAAGCTACTTAAATCTAATTCTACTAGATTACTCATATTATAAAACATATGCTTCATATCGATTACACTGCTTGTATATAAATTTTCTATTCCCTCTATTTGGGTTACATTTTTAAAATTATAAAATAAATATGAACTATCACTATTTAAGTCTATTCCTCCATTACTTTGTAAATAGCCTATACAATTAGTATCTCCTGTATCACATACAACATAACTTTCTACAGAACTATCTTTCTTTTCACTCTCATCAAATGGACCATGTACTACTTGTCCTGCTCCTGCTACTTTTTTGTTTTTGGTTGTTTCTATTACTAATTTTGTTAATTTATCTTTATATCCCCACATTCCTTCTGTATCAGACGTACCATTAATTTTTCTTAATGTTCCAGCTTTCACAAAATAAAGATTACATTTAGTTTTCGTTTTATTTAAATTTACAATAGTTGGGCCCCACGCACTTTTATCCCATTTGATTTTGGCATCATTGTCACAAAAACTTTTTTGAGAATTAAAGACATATCCACTATCTTTTGTTGGCATGGTTCCAACATTTTCATCTCCATTATAAAAAGCAAATATTACATCTCCACTACCTTCATAGATGAAATTGCCCTCCATTACTTTAAATGATTTTTGCACTTTAAAATTTGCAAAAGTTATTCCTATTGTTACTCCACCTATTAAGAAGACGATGGCCACAATTACAAAAGCTAATTTCTTATGATTCTTCTTTTCTTTATATTGACTTAATTTCATAAATAAATACCATCTCTATTCTTGATATTTATTTTATAATAATACCCCCCCCCCGTGTCAATCTAGAATAAAAAAAATCTCGTTTTTCTCTTATGCAAGAGTTGTGAGATTCTTTACTTTTAACATCTGTCAAAGATTATAATAAAATTTATTTTTAAGGTAGAAAAAAGAACTAATATAAAATGTATTATTATAAGGTTTTAAAGAATTAAAATAGAATACTATTCTAATTAAAAGACACACCTTTCCATGAGGAATGCACATTTTCATCTGGTTGATTTGCTGGGCAATTAAGAAACATATTACCAGTTGTGCTTCCAAATTTATGAATAAAGTTTGGACCATATGTAATTTCAGTTAAATTAGTTGAATTAGCAAACATCCGATTCATATTTGTTACATTACTCGTATTAAAAGTTCTTAAATCTAAGGTTTGAATACTGCTCATATTTTCAAACATATTATGCATATCTGTTACATTACTCGTATCAAAATTACTTAAATCTAATTTTTGTATGGTGCTCATTCCAGCAAACATATCATACATAGTTGTTACATTACTCGTATCAAATGTACTTAAATCTAATTCTTGTATGGTGTCCATATAAGCAAACATACCCTGCATAAATGTTACATTACCTGTATTAAAAGTTCTTAAATTTAAAGTCTGAAGATTCATCAAATGACCAAACATATTAATCATGTTTGTTACATTTCTTGTATCAAAATTTTCGCCAAATGTTAAGGTTTGGAGATTGCTCATATTATAAAACATAGAGTTCATGTTTGTTACATTTCTTGTATCAAAGCTACTTAAATCTAATTCTACTAGATTACTCATATTATAAAACATATGCTTCATATCGATTACACTGCTTGTATATAAATTTTCTATTCCCTCTATTTGGGTTACATTTTTAAAATTATAAAATAAATATGAACTATCACTATTTAAGTCTATTCCTCCATTACTTTGTAAATAGCCTATACAATTAGTATCTCCTGTATCACATACAACATAACTTTCTACAGAACTATCTTTCTTTTCACTTTCATCAAATGGACCATATACTGTTTGGCCTTCACTTGCTTCTTTTTTATTTTTTGTTGTTTCTATTACTATTTTTGTTAATTTATCTTTGTAGCCCCACATTCCTTCTGTATCACCAGAATAGCCATTAATTT
>CANQPR010000008.1 GCA_947625715.1 uncultured Bacilli bacterium | reverse complement strand
GACATGGATTTGAACCATGGAACCCGAAGGAACAGATTTACAGTCTGCCGCGTTTGACCACTTCGCTATCCCTCCAAGATGGTGCCGACAGAGGGAGTCGAACCCCCAACCTACTGATTACAAGTCAGTTGCGCTACCAGTTACGCTATGTCGGCAAAAAAAATGGTGGGCGTTTACGGACTCGAACCGCAGACCCTCTGCTTGTAAGGCAGATGCTCTAACCAACTGAGCTAAACGCCCGCTTTCATTGACACTATAAATATTATCAAAACAAGTCTTTAATGTCAACAAAAAACTCATTTTTTTGTAACTTTTAAGTTAAAATATTTGATTATAGTTATTTATTTTTAATGTTTAATTTACTTGGATTAAAAAAATATAAAATAAAACTTAAATAAAATCTCTTGTTGAAATTAATAATGATTGATGTTAAAATTAAATTCAGAAAGTAGGAAAACAAATGAAACATCGATATAAAATATGCTTACTACTATTATTATTATCATTAATAATATGTATGACAGGTTGTAAATCAAAAGATTTAACAAATGGAAAAATAGATAATGTGAGCTATGAAGAAACGGAAGAAGTAACAGATTTTGTTAAAATTGTTACCAATAAAAATAAAGTAATGATTTTATCCCTTTATCCTGATAAAGCTCCTAAAACCGTTGAAAATTTTAAAAATTTAGTAAAAGAACATTTTTATGATGGTATTATTTTTCACCGAGTAATTGAAAATTTTATGATTCAAACTGGTGATCCTACTGGCACAGGTACTGGTGGAAGTGAAAAAACCATCAAAGGAGAATTTTCAAGCAATGGTGTTACTAATGATTTAAAACATGAAAAAGGCGTTGTTTCTATGGCAAGAAGTGACGATAAAGATTCTGCCTCTAGTCAATTTTTCATCTGTGTAAGTGATGATGTATCTCACTTAGATGGTGAATACGCAGCATTTGGACGCGTCATAGCCGGTTATGAAGTAGCTGAAGAAATATCAAAAGTAAAAACTGATAGTTACGATAAACCAATAAATGAACAAAAAATTGAATCAATTAGATTCGTAAAATTAACTATACAAGGATAGTTGACAAAGAAAAATATAAAAGGTAAAATAACAGCGAAAAAAGGAAAGAAATTAATCGCAACAAATAAAAATTTAAGGTGATACCTTGGATTATCTTTATCCTTTAGGTATTACCTTTTTATAATTTAAGGAGGCTATTATGGATAAAGAATTAGTAGAAAGATTATTACCAGGTTTAAAACATGATGTTAATTATTATGAAAATCTCTATTCAAAAAGAACATTAGATGAAAATGCTATTGTAACTAGATATGCTCCAAGTCCTACCGGCTTTGTTCACTTGGGAAACTTATTTCAATTATATATAGCAAGAAAAATGGCTTTACAAACCAAAGGTATTTTATATTTACGAATTGAAGATACTGACCAAGAACGACTTGTAGAAAATGGCATAGTAAAAATAATTGAAGCTGTTAAACAATTTGGTTTTACTTTTGATGAAGGACCTATAAATGAAAAAGAAGAAGTAGGCAAATACGGACCATATATTCAAAGCAAACGAAAAGAAATATATCAAACTTATGCTAAGGACTTATTATTAAAAGGTCTAGCGTATCCTGATTTTACGACTAAAGAAGAAGTCGATGCCATAAGAAAAGAACAAGAACTAAGTAAAAGAAGAATCGGTTATTATGGAAAATGGGCTCGAAGTCGGTTTTTAAGTGAAGAACAAATCAAAGCTAATTTAGATGCCAAAAAACCATTTATTATTCGTTTAAAAAATCAAGGTGATTTTAATCGCAAAATTACAGTTGTTGATGCCATTAAAGGCAAACTAACTTTTCCAGAAGATGACATTGACCAAGTTTTAATTAAAAATGACGGTTTACCAACTTATCATTTTGCTCATGTTATTGATGACCACTTAATGCATACAACTCACGTCATAAGAGGTGATGAATGGCTAAGTAGTTTACCAATCCATCTTAATTTATTTAAAACTTTAAATTTTGAGCCTCCTATATATGCCCATATTTCTCCTTTAAGTAAAAAAGAGGGTAATTCCATTCGTAAACTATCTAAAAGAAAAGACCCTGAACTTGCTGTATCATATTATCATGAAATGGGTATTCCTAATCAAACTGTTATGCTTTACTTAGCAACCATTGCTAATTCTAATTTTGAAGAATGGTACTTAGCTCATGAAAATGAAAATATTGATAATTTTATTCTTAGTTTTAATAAAGTCGGAACAACCCCAGCCCTTTTTGATATGGAAAAACTTCTAAATTTATCTAAAAACATTTTAAGCAATATTACAGCTTTAGAATTATATGAACAAACTCTTACTTGGGCTAAAAAATATGATGCTGCAAATGCTTTAATATTAGAAAAAAATAAAGATATTGCCATTAAAACTTTAGATATAGAAAGAAATACCCCTAAAAAAAGAAAAGATTTTGCAATGTATAGCGAAGTTATGCCAAATATTTATTATATGTTCGATGAATTATTTATTCCTCAAAATTATGAATGGCAAAAAATAACGTCTTTAAAAGAAATAAAAAATATTTTAGATACATATATAACTAAATATTATAATGAAAACGACAATGAAGAAGAGTGGTTTAATAAAATAAAAAATATGACTGAAGCTTTAGGATATGCATCTAATATGAAAGAATATAAAAATAATCCTTTAAAATACAAAGGTAATGTTGCTGATGTATCAACCGTTATAAGAGTGGCCCTAACAACTAAAAGTAAAACGCCAAATCTTTATGATATAATGCAAATTCTTGGTAAAGAAAAAATAGAAAAGCGCTTTAAAAGTGTCAAATAAAAAAAGAATTTATTTAAGATGGTCTAAAACCAAATTAGTAAATTCTTTTTCTATTTCTTGTAATCTTTGTTCATTAGTAGCTTCAAAACGTAAAGTTAAATTAGGAGTTGTATTACTAGCTCTAATTAAACCCCAACCATTATCTACATTAAATCTAACGCCATCAATAGTATTTATTTCATAATTTTGATAAATTAAATATTCTTTAATATTTTCTACCACTATGAATTTCTTTTCATTTTGACAAGGTATTTTTATTTCTTTAGTCGAAACATAATAGGGGATATCTTTTAAAAGTTGAGAAAAATTAAGAGAAGTATTTGATAATATTTCTAAAATTCTTAATCCTCCATAAATAGCACTGCAAATTTCTTCTCCACGATCATTAAAAAAGATATGACCTGATAATTCACCACCAAAAGGAAGTTTTAATTCTTTGGTTTTAGCTTCTGTAAAACTTGTCCCGGTTCGACAAATATATGTTTTGCCATTTAATTTTTTTACTTCATCAATTAAGGCATTAGAACATTTAACATCACATAAGAAAGTTTTATTTTCTACTTTATTAATTAGGTTTCGTATAGCTACAATCATAATTTTATCAGCCATGACAAATTGACCTTGTTCATCAATTATTCCTAATCGATCTCCATCTCCATCAAACGCAATTCCTAAATCAGCTTTTGTTTCTAAAACTTTTTCTTTAAGCATCGTCATATTTTCTTCAACAGCTGGATCAGGGTGGTGATTTGGAAAAGTACCATCATTTTCATCACAAATATAAAGGGCATCAATATTAGTAAACAAAGCTATTATTTCTTTAATAATCGTTGTTGTAACTCCATTACCAGGATCAAAAACAACCTTTAATTTTCTTTTCCCCATTTTAATATTATCAAGCATATATTTTAGATACGCATCTTTAATATTTCTTTTTTCTAAAAGACCCTTTCCTTTTAAAAATTTCCCTTTTAAAGTATAATTTTTAAAATCATCAATCATTTCTCCTCTGGCATTAGATAAAGAATCAAAAGAAAATTTAAAACCATTATCATCTTTGGGATTATGACTAGCCGTAATCATTATGCCAAAAGTATTTTCAATATATCTTGTGTAGTAGTGCATAGGAGTAGTAATTAAACCATAATCAATAACATTTATGCCACTTTTAAGTAAACCATTTATTAAAGCTTCATTTAAACTATTACTACTTAAACGATTATCGTGACCTACCACACATTTATTTTTATGACAAAATTCTTTTAAATAAGACCCATAACTTTGACCAATAACATAAGCTACATCTTCATTTATCTCTTTAGGATACATTCCTCTAATATCATAAGCCTTAAAAATACTTTCTTTCATCTATATCACCTTAATATATAATATATCATGAATCGTAAATATATAGTAAAACATATTATTTTAAATTGACACTTTTTCTTTTCTAGTGTATTTTTATATTGAGGAGAATAGCTATGAAACAAATAAATGAAGAGGAATTTATAGAGCAACAAAAAGTACCTAAAACCTTAGATCCTATTTTAATTGAAAAAAGACAAAAAATAACTAAAGTTCAAAATAAAAAAAGAAAAGATATTAAATGGTCTTTTGAAGATGTTTATGAAGGTATCAAACTTCTTTTAGCAAGCATTACGCTAGCTACAGCAACTTTATCTATAGCTAATCACATAGCTGACCCCATTATTTTAAATGAGGCTTTAAAAGATGAAATAGATAAAATGACAGACCTATTAAATACCTATTCGTATCGTAATGTAAAAACAACTCCTGACCAAATTATTAATCAACAAGAATATCAACAATCCGAAATTGCCGAGCAAATTGATGAATCTTTTACTCTCGATGAAAATTATGGTAAACTTCGTATGGCTCTTTTAAATGCTCAAATTGATTATCCTGAATATAATATGCCAATTATTTTAAAATACATGGATAAAGAAAATTCTAAAGAAGCAAAAACGATGGAAGAATATGTTAAAAAAAATGGTTTTTCTTCTGTTAAAGAATTTGATGATACAATAAGAAATTATTATTATAATGTAAGTAAAGAAAAGGAGAGCTTAAAACGATGAATCAAAATGTGACGGTAATTACTTTAGAAGATAATAAAAATTATGTTGTTTTAGACAAAATTATCATTGATGATAAAAGTTATTTAATTTTAGCTTTAGAAGATAATCCAAAATTGATTATAGCCGTAGCTTTCCTAGAAGAATCTAAAAGTGTTGAACCAATAAAAAATCAAGAAATTTTAAACCAAGTATTAAAAGAATTTGCTAGTAAACATCCGGAATTTTTAAAAAATGCTTAATTAAGCATTATTTTTTTTCCTCTTTCATACAATGTTTTAGAAAGGGTGAAGAAAATGAAAAATATAATTCCTTTTACAAAAGAATTAGAATTTAATACCAAAGTAAGTGAAATAAAAAGTATTTCTTTAGAAAGAGACTTTAAATTAGAAAATGAAAGTATTGAAGGTAATTTATACATAACTGGAGAATATAAAAGCCATGAAGTAAGTGTCAATGTCATTCCGTTTTCATTTAAAATTCCATTTACAATTGAAGTTCCTAAAAATATAAAAGAGGATACTTTATCACTTGAAATTAGTGATTTTGCATATGACACTTTAGAAGATAATAAAATTAAAGTTCATGTTGAATTAGAACTAGATTTTGAAGAACAAGAAGAAGAGGAACCAGAACTTTTAGAATCACCACAAGAAGAAATGGATCGAAAAGAAATTACTGATTTATTTGAAGAAGTTGAAAATATCAAAGAAATTATAGCCCCTCAAAAAGAAGATGAAATAAAAATACCTAGTGAAGAAGAAACAACAAGTGAAGAAGAAAATATTCCTTTAGATAAAGCCATCATTGAAAAAGAACAAGTTGAAGAAGAATATACTAACTATCATATTCATATTTTAAAAGAAGGGGAAAATTTAGAAACCATATGTAATATGTACAATGTAACCGGCTCTTTCTTAGCAGAATATAATGATATAAATAATTTAACCGTTGGTGAAAAAATATTAATTCCCTCTGAAGATGAATAGAAGTCTTGATATAATCAAAGATACTTATAAACCATACAATTACACGATTAAAGGAAAATCCCATATTTTAAAAAGTACCAGTGGTGATATCGTAGTAAAAGAAAAACAAAATGACATAAGAGCTTTATATGAATATTTAAGAACAAGAAATTTTACTAGTTATCCACCATTAATCGATGATTCAAGAAAAGATTATAACATATATTCTTATGTTTCAGATACTTACATACCTAAAGAACAAAAAGCTAGTGATTTAATAAAATTAGTTGCCAATCTTCATCAAAAAACTACTTATTATAAAGAAGTAACCCATGATGAATATCAAAAAATCTATGAAAAAGTAAAAGAACAAATAGAATACTTGCGCTTTTACTATGACCAAACATTTGATGAATATTTTAATGAAATATATCCATCACCAAGTCATTATTTTTTACTTACCAATTGTGGAAAAATATTAGCAGCATTTGATTTTTCACTTCATGAATTAGAAAATTGGTATACTAAAGTATCCACGTTAAAAAAATATCGTGTCTGTCAAATCCATAATAATTTATCTTTACAACATTATCGCAAAAGTGAGCAAGAATATTTATTAAGTTGGGATAAATCAAGAATAGATACACCCATTATTGATTTAATCCATTTTTATCAACAAGAATATTTTGATTTACCATTTAATTCTATATTAGAAAATTATTTAAAAATTAATCCTTTATCTAAAGAAGAACAACAATTATTTTTTATTGTTATTTCCATGCCTTTTAAAGTTGATTTTAAAGGTGATGAGTTTAAAGTATGTCAAGAAATAAGAAAAGTTTTGGATTATGTTTATAAAACCGAAGAATTAATAAGGCCATACTATTCTAAACAAGAAGAACAACAACAATAATACTTCTAAAAATAAAATAAATATATTAAATCTTAAAGGTAAAATTAAAGTTATTAAAACTTGATAAAAAATTAAAGTACATAAAATAAATATTGCTAAAACATTAAAAAAACTATTTTTTCTTCGTGGATATTTCATTTTCTCACCTCTATTATAAATTATGAAAAATAAAAATATCGGTATACTTTTCTTTTTTTGTAAAGAAGTGTATCAATACCTGGCAAAAATAAAATTAATCGTTTATAATTATAATGGTGAGTAAGTATGGCAAAGAAGAAAAAAACAAGTGCAGAAGCCAAAAAAAATAATTTTTCCTACAGTGTTGAATTAACTGGACTAGTTTTAATGTTAATAGGTGTTCTTGGTTTTGGTTTTGGTTTTATTGGTACTTTAATTAAAAAATTTGCCATGTTTTTATTAGGAGAATGGTGGCCCATAATTTTATTATTAATTTTATTATTGGGAACCTTAATGCTTTTTAAAAGAAAATTACCTAATGTTGTCAGTCCAAGAGCCATTGGCTTATATTTAATTATAATTGTCGTTTTAATAATGAGTCATTTAACATTTGTAAAAATGGTTGATAATCCTAAAGATATATTTAGTAAAACTATTGAAAATTATATGGATCGAGTAGCTTCCATAGCAACTAACAATGCTGTTGCTTCTTCTGGGCAAACATCAATAACTATCGGAGGAGGTATCATTGGTGCGACTTTTAGTTTTGCATCAAAAGCTTTATTTGGCTTAAATGGTACTTATATTGTACTGGTTTTTTTAGCTATTTTTGGTATTGTATTATTATTTAATATAACTATATCGGATATATTTAATAAAATTTTAGAAACCTTTAAAAGTGCCAAAGAAAAATCTTTACAAACAGTTAGTGAAGAAAAAGCAAAATTATTAGATAAAAAATTAGCTTTACAAGAAGAAGTTTTACAAGAAGAGCAATTAAAAGAAAATATTGTTTTAGTTGATAATGAAAAAGAAGAAGAAAAAGAGGATATTATTGCGGAACCTAGGTTAATAATGCCTGATTTACCTAATGCTAATCCTAATGCTCCAACTATAAATCCTAATTATCAACTACCACCAATGAGTATTTTAGATGATCCATCTCGCCCTAAAAAAACGAATTCTAATCAATTTTTAATTAATAATAAACAAAATTTGGAACGAGTTTTAAGAGATTTTCATATTACAGCTACTGTTGTTGATATTCATATGGGGCCTACAGTAACCCAATTTGAATTAACGGTTCCAAGTGGTACCAAAGTAAGTAGAATAAGTTCTATAAACAAAGAAATAGCTTTAGCCTTAGCTGCAAAAGATGTAAGAATTGAAGCTCCTATTCCTGGTAAAAGTACAATAGGAATTGAAATACCTAATCAATCTATTGCTCCAGTAAAGATTAAAGAAATATTAGCTAGTAAACAAATATTAAACAAAAAAGGTGGAATATGGGTGGCCCTTGGAAAAGATATCATGGGTGTTCCTCAATGTGCAGATTTAAGTAAAATGCCCCATTTATTAGTTGCCGGTTCCACTGGTAGTGGTAAATCAGTATGTATCAATAGTATAATAAATTCCATTTTAATGCGTTATCGACCTGATGAAGTAAAAATGATGCTTGTTGATCCTAAAAAGGTTGAGTTATCAAATTATAATGGGGTACCTCATTTACTATGTCCAGTGGTAAATGATCCAAAAAAAGCATCTTTAGCTTTACAAAAAATTGTTGTTGAAATGGATCGACGTTATAACACCTTTGCCGAAAATGGTGTCAAAAAAATTGATGATTATAATAATAAGGTTGATGAATTAAATGATAAAGACCCAAGTTTACATATGGCTCATATGTATTACATTGTCGCGATTATTGATGAACTTGCTGATTTAATGCTTGTAGCAAGTAAAGAAGTGGAAGAAAGTATCATGCGTATCACTCAATTAGCAAGAGCAGCCGGAATTCATTTAATAGTTGCTACTCAAAGACCATCAACGGATGTTATAACTGGAGTTGTAAAATCAAATATCCCGTCAAGAATTAGTTTTGCAGTTGCATCTAATATTGATTCAAGAACAATTCTTGATTCACCAGGAGCTGAAAAATTGCTAGGTAAAGGTGATATGTTATATTTACCAATGGGTGAAAATCATCCAATTCGTATTCAAGGCTGTTTCATATCTGATGATGAAGTAAGAAGAGTTATTGAAGCTGTTTGTAAAGAACAAGTCGCCCAATATGATGAAGATTTAACTAAATTAAATGAAGCTCCAAATAGTGAAATAAATGCCACTGATAGTAGTGAAGAACCAATGTATGATGAAATTGTTGAATTTGCTATTCAAACTGGTAAAATAAGTGCATCCCTAATTCAAAGAAGATTTAGATTTGGCTATAATAGAGCTGCCAGAGTAATTGATTTATTAGAACAACGAGGTATTATTGGCCCGGCAAATGGTAGTAAACCAAGAGAAGTTTTACTAAAAAAAGAAGATAACAACATCGAATAATAATTTTGATAGCTAGTTAGCTATCTTTTTTCATATTTGATAGATTGAAAAAAAATGTAATATTTAATATAATATTTATAGAAATAGAGGTAGAATATGAAATTAATTACATTTGCAATTCCTTGTTATAATTCGGAAAATTATATGAGGCATTGTATAGATTCATTATTAGTAGCAAAAGATGATATAGAAATATTAATAATAAATGATGGTAGCAAAGACCATACCAAAGATATAGCTGATGAATATGAAAAAAAATATCCCGGTATTATTAAAGCTATTCATAAAGAAAATGCTGGCCATGGTTCTGGAGTTAATAAAGGCTTAGAACTTGCTACAGGCTTATATTATAAGGTCGTTGATTCCGATGATTGGGTTGATAAAGATTCCTTATTAAAAGTTATTGCAACTTTAAAAAAATTACAAAAAGAAAATAAATTAATAGATATGATGGTTGTAAACTATGTCTATGAAAAAGAAGGCAAAAAACCTAAACCTATAAAATATACTAAAACGCTTCCAGAAAATAAAGTTTTTGGTTGGGATGAAGTAGGTAATTTCAAAAAAAGTGCTTATTTATTAATGCATTCAGTAATATATAATACAAAATTTTTAAGAAGTACTAAAATTCATTTACCAGAAAATACTTTTTATGTTGATAATATATTTGTTTATTATCCTTTACCTAAAGTTAAAACAATGTATTATTTAAATGTCAATTTTTATCGTTATTTCATTGGTCGGGTAGACCAATCAGTTAATGAAAGTACAATGATAAAAAGAATTGATCAACAAATAAAAATAACTAAAATGATGATTGATTTTTATAACCCTTATGATTATTGGGAAACTAATAAAAGATGTGCAAAATATTTAATTCATTATATTGATATAATGATGAGTGTTTCCACTATTCTTTTACAAGTTGCCAACACCAAAGAACACGATTTAAAAAAAGAACAATTATGGAATTATTTAAAGGAAAAGAATTATCGATTATACAAAATATGTCATATTTCGGTATCAGGTTTCTGTAAATTACCAAAAGTTATAAGTGTTCCAGGATACCATTTAGCCCAAAAAATATTTAAGTTTAATTAAAAACATTGACACGGGGGGGGTATTTATAATATAATAAAAGAAGATACGGAGGTCTTCTTTTATTTATGAAATTAAATCAATATAAAGAAAAAAAGAAAAGTAAAAAAGTAGTAATAATATTAGCAATTATTGTTTTATTAATAGGTATAGTAATAGTAGGTAAGTCATTTGCAAATTTCAAAGTAAATAAAAGTTTCAAAGTGATGGAGGGAAACTTTATATATGAAGCAAATTACTATGTATCAAGTAAAGGTAGTGATACGACAGGAAATGGAACAAAAACAAATCCCTATCTAACAATTCAAAAAGCCTATGACAAGATAAAAGATGAAGGAACAATAAAGTTATTAAGTAACATAGTAGTAAATCAAGTTCAAAATTTAACGACCTCTAATAAAAAAGTAATAATAACTAGTGAAGGAAGTACCTATGAAATTCAAAGAGGAAGTAGTCTAACAACAAACGGAGTAATAGAAGTAAATAATCAAAATGAGTTAAGTTTAGAAAATGTAATTGTAAATGGCCAAAAAGTTAATTCCACTAAACCAATGATAAATGTATATAATTCCAAATTAAATTTAAATGAGGGAACTATAATTGAAAATGCTATAAATAATTCAAGTGAAGAAACAACAAGAAAAGGTGGCGGAGTATACACAGAAAGTAGTGATGTAATAATTAATGGAGCCACTATAAAAGAAAACACAGCATATAATGGAGGAGGTATATTTGTAAATGCCAATGGTAGTCTAACTATAAAAGATTGTTTAGTAGAAAATAATACCGCCACCAATGAAGGAGGAGGAGTATATAGTACAAGTAATACCAAATTTGAAGGGGGAACAATAACCAATAATACAACATCAGAAACAACTGGAAAAAATGCTGGGGGAATGTATGTAAATAACTCAACAACGCCAATAACCTTTGAAATGACAGGAGGACTAATTACCAAAAATAAATCTAAATCAGCCGGAGGAGGATTAGATTTATATGGTCTAGTAACAGGCACTTTAAGTGGTGGTGAAATAAGTTATAATGAATCAACTGGAGATAATGGTGGTGGAATTCAAATGAGCGCCAAAAATAAAGATGAAGCACCCAACTTAACATTAAAAGATAATATTGTCATAGCAAATAACACCGTAAAAAATAATGGAGGCGGAATAAGTGTTAATCATGGAACCATAACAATCGAAGAAGGAACAACCATAAAAAATAACACATCTACTACTGGTGCAGGAGTAAGAGCAACTAATTATGGAATAATAAATATTAATGGTGGAACAATTGAAAATAACATTGCATCCGGAAATGGCGGTGGTATACAAGTATTGAAAAATGCAACTGTCACAATCAATGGGGGTTCATTTATTAATAATAAGTCATCAAACAAAGGAGGGGGATTATATATTTCCGAAAACGCAAATTTAACAATAACTAAAGGAACAATTAGTGAAAATACTTCTAATGATGTTGGAAGTGGAATATGCTTTGAAACAAATAGTGAAAGTGTACTAACTATTGATGGAGATGTATTAGTTAGTAATAATACTGGTGGTGGAGCAGGAATAGAAGTAAGAGGTGGAACTTTTTATTTAAAAAAGGGAACGATTGAAAACAATAATAATGGAGGAGGAGTTTGTTTACAAGTAGGAGGCACATTTTATATGAGTGGTGGAACAATAAGAAAAAATACTTCATCAGGTGCTGGAGGAGGAGTAATGGTAATAAGTCCAAGTAAGTTTGAAATGACAGGAGGAACGATAAGTGAAAATACAGCTCAAACATATGGTGGCGGAATAAATAGTTATGATGCAACGGTAAGACTAACAGGAGGATATGTTCAAAATAATACATGTAAAGGTGGAAGTTCATGTGGAGGAGGAATTTATTCTAGTGGAAGTTATTACCGAAGTGGTACAACTGTATCTGGAAATTCGCCATCAAATTATGCAGGTAATGCATATTAAAATATTAATAAAATTTAGCTTAAAAGCTAGATTTTTTTTAACGAAACATTTTCTAATCCATTCAAATTAAAATTTGTATAAAAATTTTTTAATAAATATTGACATGATTAGGGGATATTATTGTAAAATAATACTAAGAAGTGGCATTATGTAATAATGAGTTTTTTTAAAATTATAGTTCGCTATTTAATTGTAATTTTATGGAGGTGTAGATTATTTGAAAAAAGTTCTAAAAATTATTTTAATTATTTTAGGCGTTGGGTAGGAATTATTGTAGTTGATACTTTACAAGCTAAAATTTTTAATAATAGTCCATTATTAAAAATAAAAGACAATCTTGATGGAGGAACTATTGATTATATTGATAAAGGAATATTTGTGAATCATTATCATTGTAATAATGAAAAAGTTACTACTTGGAAAAAGACAAAATTCGCTTGTTCTATTAAAGAAGAATTTAGTGAAGAAAAATATTCAAAAACAATTGATAATACAATAATTGAATTAAGCATATTAAAAAATTGGCATTATGAAGAGATGACTTTTGAAGATAGTAAATTTGCTTTAAAATTATATAAAAATTCACAAGATAAATATGCAACATTAAATTTATATAATAACTCTTTTAGTGTATGTGGCACAGGAAGAACTATCGAAGAAATTACTTTAAATAATGGAATTACAGCAACAATTGGTTATTATGGTGAACCAATATGGAGTGATATATCATTTTATGAATTAAATCCTAATATAGCATTTATTAATAATGGCCTTGGAAAAGAAGATACAAAAGAATTTTTAGAGATAGTAAGAACGTTAAATATTGAAAAAATTAAAAATTAAAATAGTTCTATAAGCCAAGATTATATTTAAGTATTGGCTTTTAATAGTTTTATTTGCTATACTAATAAAGAGATGATTAAATTGAATAAATATTTTGATAAAGCAATAGAACTTGCTAATTTAGGAGTTAAAAATTTGGAAGGTGGTCCATTTGGAGCAGTTGTCGTTAAAGATAACAAAATAATTGGTTATGGAAATAATAAAGTTTTAAAAGAAAAAGACCCAACGGCCCATGCTGAAATAATGGCTATTCGTGATGCCTGTAAAAGATTAAATACTCATGATTTAACTGATTGTATTATATATACCACTAGTGAACCTTGTCCGATGTGTTTATCAGCAATTATTTGGGGTAATATCAAAAAAATTTATTTTGCAACCAATAGAAAAGAAGTTGCCAAAATTGGCTTTAGAGATGATATGATATACAATTATTTAGAAAATAAAGAGCAAGATATTTTAGAAATTCATCAAATTGAAAATAAAAAATGTCAAGAATTACTTGAAAGTTATAATCATGAACTTTATTAAAAACTTTAATTAAATAGCTATATTGATTTAAATAAGTCTATTTGATAAAATATAGGCGGTGATTTCGGATGTTAAAAATTAATAATTTAACTATTAAAGTTTCTAATAACGAATTATTACATGATATAAATTTAGAAATAAAACCAGGCGAAATTCATGCTTTAATGGGCCCCAATGGAGCTGGTAAAAGCACTATTTGTAAAGCTATATTAAATCATTATAGTTTAGAAAAAAGTGGAACTATTTTATTTTTAAATAAAAACATTACTAATGCTAATACTGATGAAATAGCAAAGATGGGAATCTTTTATTTATCTCAAAATCCCATGGAAATAGAAGGTATTAGCAATGCCGAGTTATTAAGAAGTGCCTTAAACGAAAAGAATGAACCTTTAGATATTTTTAAATTTAATAAATTATGTAATACTTATTGTGAACAATTAAAACTTCCTAAATCTTTTATTCATCGTGAAGTAAACGTATCTATGAGTGGTGGTGAAAAAAAGAAAAATGAATTATTAGGAATGTTATTTTTAAAACCTAAATTAATTATTTTAGATGAAGTAGACTCTGGTTTAGATATCGATGCGATTAAAATTGTCTCTAAAACTATTAAAGAATATCAAAAAACTAGTAATTGTGCTCTTTTAATTGTTACTCATCAACCAACCTTATTAAATTTATTAAAACCTGATTATGTTCATTTAATAATGAATAATACCATTTTAAAAACGGGTAAAAATTCTTTGTTAAAAGAAATATTAGAACAAGGTTATGAACATTTTGGGGCAAATATTATAACTAAAAAAGAAAATGAGGAATAAGATACTATGAGTAAAAAAGAAATAGTGATTAAAAATGATTATGAAAAAATTATCATAGATTGTGATACGATTATTACCAATTGGATATTTCCTACATTTCCTTTTACCTTAGATATCTATATAAATGATGGTATAACATTAAATAGTAAAGTAATATTAAACCTTAATCAAATTGATGGAAATATTAATATCTTTAGTACTAATAATACTAATTGTTTAATTAAAATGGGTCTAAAATTATTTTCAAATAATAAACTTCAATTAAATCACCATCTTCTTGGCAATGAAAATAAAAGTGATATTGAACTACGCATAATTCAAGAAAATAATTATTTATCAACCATCACAACTTTAGGAAAAATATTTCCAAATACTTATCAAAATGAAATAAAAACGCAATTAAAAGTATTTCAAAAAGACGATTATAAAATTATTTGTGAACCAAAATTAATTGTTTTAACAGATGATGTCATAGCTAATCACAATGTTACAATAAAATCTTTTGACAACGAAGAATTATTTTATCTTGAAAGTAAAGGTATTGAAAATAAAAAAGCTAAATCTCTCCAAATGGAAGGCTTTTTAAATCATATATTAAAATAAAGGAGGTGTAAAAATGAATCAATCTGATTTTCCCATGTTAAAAAAAGATATAATTTATTTTGATAATGCCGCGACAACACTAAAGCCTAAGCAAGTTTTAGATAAAATGAATGATTATTATGAAAATTATAGTGCCAATGCTCATCGTGGTGATTATGATATATCTTTTAAAACTGACCAAGAATATGAACTAGCAAGAGAAAAAGTTCGAAAATTTATTAATGCTCGTGAAGTAGAAGAAATAATTTTTACTTCCGGAACTACTGAATCATTAAATATGGTTGCTAATGGTTTTTTTAAAAAATATTTAGAAGAAAATGATGAAATATTAATTACTATGAGTGAACATGCATCAAATGTTTTACCATGGTTTCATTTACAAAATACGAATGGTTGTCTAGTTAAATTTATTCCTTTAGATGCTAATCATTATGTTACTTTAGAAAATGTTAAAAAAGCAGTTACACCTCGAACTAAACTTATTGCTTTAGCGGGTATTACTAATGTTTTAGGTGATGAAAGACCAATAAAAGAAATAACTGAATTTGCTCATGCTCATAATATTTTTGTCGTTATGGATGGTGCCCAAAGTGTTCCTCATAAAAAAACTGATGTATGTGATTTAGATGTTGATTTTTTAGCTTTTTCAGGGCACAAAATGTGTGGTCCAACAGGAATAGGGGTTTTATATGGTAAAAAACAACTTTTAGAAGAACTAGATCCCATAAATATGGGTGGAGGTATGAACGAATCATTTGATGACCCACAAAACTTATATTTTAAAGACTTACCGCATCGCCTAGAAGCAGGAACCCCCAATATTGCTGGAGCCATAGGCCTTGGACAAGCCATAGATTATTTACAAAGCATTGGTATGGATAAAATAAATGAATATGAAAAATCACTACGTAAATATGCCATAGACAAACTAATAAAAATTCCTTATTTAGACATTTTAAATATTGAAGCTGATGGTGCTATTATATCTTTTAATGTTAATGATATATTTAGTCAAGATGTTGCTTATTATTTAAACAAATACAACATTTGTGTTAGAGCAGGTAATCACTGTGCCAAAATATTAAAAAATGAAGTAGGAATCAAAAACAGTTTACGAATTAGTTTTTACTTTTATAACACTAAAAGTGAAATAGATGATTTTATTGAATTAATAAAGAATAAAGAAAAAATGAAAGTTGAGATGATATAAATGGATGAAGATACAAGAAGAGAAATTATTTTAGACCACTATAATAATCCTATCCATAAAAAAGTACCTAACAACAAAGAAGAATATGAATTTGTTAATACTAATAATAGTAGCTGTATTGATAACTTAGATATTTATATTAAAATAAAAGATAATATTATAAAAGATATTTATTTTGATGGTGAAGCTTGTGCTATTTCTACTTCATCATGTTCCATTATGATTCACAATTTAATTGGCAAAACAATTAAAGAAGCCAAAGAATATATTAATAATTTTCAAAATATGCTTGATGAATTACCTTATAATGAAGAAGTATTAAATGAAGCTTTAGCTTATAATAATATATACAAGCAAAATAATCGCAAGCATTGTGCCTATCTTCCTTATGAAGGAATATTAAAAATTTTAAATAACTACCAATCATAAAAATCTAGTCTTGTTTACTAGATTTTTTCATATATATTAATGGTGATAAAAGTGAATTTATCAGATTTACAAAGAAAAGATATTGTTGATATAAAAGATGGCAAAAGACTAGGACGAATAATAGATGCCGAAATAAATGAACAAGGTTTTATTACTAATTTTTATGTTGAAAAACGACGGTTCTTTCATTTTTTTAATTTTAAAGATGATATTACCATTAATATAAAACAAATTCAAAAAATTGGCGAAGATGTTATTTTAGTTATTTTTGAAAATGAAATTTAAGCTTTCTTTTTTCATAAAATTTGTTAGAATAATACCTTGGAGATGAGTTTATGAACCCAATTTATAATATTTATAAAGAAGATGCTAAAAATCAATTACACTCTAAGCAACTTAAAGACAATGCGATGTACACTGATTTTTTAAAACTCATGAAAAAAGGTTTTAATTCTGTTAAATTTCGTAATTTATTAAAAAATATTACTAATCCTATTGATGCTCATTTTTTAAAAGAAATTTTTAAAACGAAAAACAGCTTATTAATTAAAGAATGTTTAGAAATATTAGAAAAATATGACTATTTAGAACAAAATTTACTATTTCTTTTTATTAACGAAGTAAATAAATCTTTAGATAAAGATAAAATGGAAATTTATAATAAATGGCATGAAAATAAGTTTATTAAAGAATATCTTTTAGATAATGCTCAAAATATTTTATTTAATGATGAAGATGAATTTTCATTTAAAACAGCTGATTATAAGCTGATGAAGGCTAATAATCATGATGCAGTTTTAAATTATATTAGTAAAAATGAGAAAAATTATGCTATTACGGCTTTAATTTCAACAACTTATTTAGATTGTACAACTTATTATAGTTACATTCTTAATGAAAATAAAAATTGGGTTTATGATATATCAAAAGGTTTTTATATGGATGCCATAGCTTATGATAAATTAATGAAACCTACAGTCTATAGTATGATTAAAGGAACATATTTAGATTATTATCAACAAAATTATCAAGAAGCCTATAATCAGCAAATGCAAAAAAATCTTTTATTAAGCAGTGCCATATATAATCGTTATTACAAAGAATTAGGCTTACAAAGACAATTTAAATTGCATTTTTAAAATAAATATATTATACTAATGCCAAGAAGTTTTTCTCACGGTTTCAATGGAAACTCCCCATGATTCTCGAGATAAACCGATTAATATAAGTAAAGGAGGAATATTTATGGCAATGAGTAAAGAAAGAAAACAACAAATCATTAAAGAATTTCAAAAAAGTAAGAATGATGTTGGCTCTAGTGAAGTGCAAATTGCTCTTTTAACCGAAGAGATTAATACATTAACTGAACATTTGAAAATTCATATTCATGATTTTCATTCTAAACGTGGTCTACAAAAAATGGTCGGACGTAGAAAAAAATTATTGAATTATTTAAAAGAAACTGATGTTGTTTCATATCGTAAATTAATTGAAAAATTAAATTTAAGAAAATAGGCACTAAATTTTTTGGTGTCTTTCTTTTTTTAGAAACGGAGGATATTAATGAATAAAGTTTATGAATATGATTTTTTAAACCGTAAATTAACTGTTGAAATAGGAGAGTATGCTAAACAAGCTGATGGCTCCGTTTTAGTAAGATATGGGGATACAGCCGTTTTAAGTACGGTTGTTATGGGGAAAACCAAAATAACCCAAGATTTCTTTCCCTTACAAGTAATCTATCAAGAAAAATTGTATTCGGTTGGTAAAATACCGGGTGGATTTATAAAAAGAGAAGGTAGACCTACAGATGAAGCTACATTATCAGCTAGATTAATCGATCGTCCTTTAAGACCCATGTTTGATGATCGCTTAAGAAATGAAATTCAAGTTGTTAATATGGTATTAAGCGTTGATGTTGATAACTCACCTGTAATGGCAGCCTTATTAGGTAGTTCTCTAGCCCTAGGAATATCCAAAATTCCTTTTGATGGACCTGTAAGTGGAGTAGTCGTAGGTAAAATAGGTAAAGATTTCATCATCAATCCTAGTGCCAGTGAATTAGAGCAAAGTGAATTAAACTTAACTGTTGCCGGTACCAAAGACGCTATTTGTATGGTTGAAGCAGGAGCCAGTGAATTAAAAGAAAGTAAAATGCTTGATGCTATCATGTTTGGTCATGAGCAAATCAAAAAACTATGTGAATTTCAAGAAAAAATAATTGCGGAGATTGGTGAAGAAAAGGTTGAATTAGAAAAAGCTATTATTAGCGAAGATTTAATTAATGAAGTTAAAGAATATGTCGGTGATCGAATATTAGATGCTATTCAAATAAAAGATAAATTAAAGAGCTATGATCAAATCGAACAAATTAAACAACAAACAATTGCTCATTTTAATGAATTGTATCCCCTAGATGAAAAACTAAACGATATTCCTAAAATTTTACATGATATTGAAGGATTGGAAGTAAGAAAATTAATTACTGATAAAAAAATTCGACCTGATGGAAGAGCTTTAGATGAAATAAGACCTCTAAAAGCCGAGATAGATATTTTAGCAAGAACCCATGGTTCAGCTGTATTTACAAGAGGTCAAACTCAAAGTCTAGCTACTACAACCCTTGGTGCTATTGGTGAACATCAAATACTTGATGGTCTTGGAATTGAAGATTCCAAACGCTTTATGCTTCATTATAATTTTCCAGCTTTCTCAGTTGGGGAAATTGGTCGCTATGGAGCGCCAGGAAGACGTGAAATTGGTCATGGGGCTCTAGGAGAAAGAGCTTTAGCGCAAGTAATTCCAAGTGAAGAAGAATTTCCTTATACAATAAGAGTGGTCTCAGAAATATTAGAAAGTAATGGTTCTTCTAGTCAAGCCACCATATGTGCTGGATGCTTATCTTTAATGGCCGCTGGTGTTCCAATTAAAGATGCCGTAGCCGGAATAGCTATGGGTCTAATAACAAGTATTGATAAAAAAAGTTATTCTATTTTAACTGATATCCAAGGCCTAGAAGACCATATGGGTGACATGGATTTTAAAGTCGCCGGAACCAAAAACGGTATAACTGCCTTACAAATGGATATAAAAATCAAAGGTGTAACTAAAGCAATCTTAAAAGAAGCTTTAACCCAAGCTAAAAAAGCCCGCTTAGAAATTCTTGATTGCATGCAAAAATGTATATCTAAGCCAAGAAACTATCTAAGTCCATATGCACCAAAAATTGATACCTTTAAAATTGAACCTGAAAAAATCAAAGATGTCATTGGTCGTGGTGGTGAAATGATAACCAAAATTATCTTAGAAGCAAGTAACGTTAAAACGGTTAATGATAAAGATGCTGTAAAAGTTGATTTAGAAGATGATGGAAGAGTAATTATTTATCATACCGATGAACAAATAATAAGTAAAACTAAAGAAATGATTTTAAATGTTATAAGAGAAGTAGAACCAGGAAAAATATACCAAGGTGTTGTTACTAAAGTTGAAGATTTTGGGTGCTTTGTAAGTCTTTGGCAAGGAGCTGAAGGATTAGTTCACGTTTCTCAATTATCTTATGAACATGTCAACAAACCAAGTGACATCGTCAAAGTAGGTGACAAAATACTAGTCAAATCATTAGGCTATGACAATAAAGGACGGTTAAATTTATCTCGCAAAGAAGCTTTACCAAAACAACCTAAAAATAAAAAAAATAATAAAGATAACAAATAATGAATAAACTGTAATAGGGTGAGTTATGCAACAGTTTATTCTTTTTTTAAAAGGTTTAATAATCGGCATCGGAAAAATTATTCCCGGCGTATCAGGCTCTATGTTAGCTACTTTTTTAGGTGTTTATGAAAATAGCATTCAAAAATTAGCAACATTTTTTAAAAATCCCTATCAAAGCTTTAAATATTTAATTTTTCTTTTTTTAGGCATCATGGTTGCTATTATTGTTTTTAGTAAAATGATTTTATTTTTTATGACTAATTATAAATCATATACTATGATGTTTTTTCTTGGCTTATTAATTAGTACTATTCCAATATTTATTAAAAAAAATCTCACTTTAAATAAAAAAGATATTTTCTTTATAATTATAGTGAATATAATCTTATTTTTATTAACTTTTAATATCAATCTCCCATCTTTTACAATAAATAGTAATAAAAGTTATTTATGGATTTTCTTTTTAGGGGGAATAGAAGCTTTATCCATGATTATTCCTGGTCTTAGTGGTACAGCTATTTTTCTTATGTTAGGTAGTTATACTTTTATTTTAAACTTTTTTGCTAATCCTTTTGCTAATTTATTAATAACTTTTCTTTTTTGCTTAGGTTTTATTTTAATTTTTATAATTATGACCAAAATAATGGCCAAAACATTTTATAAATATCCCAAACAAACTTGGCTGGTTATTTTTTGCTTTATAATTTATTCTTTATTAGAGTTTATTTTAGCTATTCCTTTTTCATATTCATTAAAAGACTTTTTTCTTTTCCTTATTCTTTTTATTCTTGGTTATTTAATAGGTTATTTATTGCCATCTTAAAAAGTACTTGCAAAAATATTAGTTTTGTATTATAATCTACTTGTGCTATTACAAGTGGCACATAGGAGGGGTTTAATGATAGAATTAGATTTACAAAGTCGAACTCCCATCTATGAACAAATAATGAATGAAATTAAAAGGAATATTTTGCAAGGCTCATTAAAGCCAAAAGATCAAATTCCTAGTATTAGAGAATTAGCTCAAACTTTAGGGGTTAATCCTAATACGGTTAAAAAAAGTTACACAGCCTTAGAAAATCAAAATATCATTCAAAGTTTTTCTACGAGAGGGACGTTTATAACTGCTAAGATAGATCATATATTAAAACAAACAGTTGATGATTGCTATAGCACCATAGAAAGGGAAGTCAATCAATTAAAAAAATTAGGAATTCCCGAAGAAGAAATAATAGAAAGAATTAGTAGGTGAGTAATATGGTAATTATTTATTATATTTTCTTTGCAATTACTTTTATTTATGGTATGTATTTTGGTATTACTGGTTTATTTGGTTTTAAAAATTATCATAAAAGTATGTTTTCCAAACATAAACCAAAACATAAATTTGGCATTGTTATTGCCGGACGAAACGAAGAAAAAGTAATTGGCGCTTTAATTAAAAGTTTACAAAAACAACGTTATCCTAAAAAATTATATGAGATATTTGTTGTCCCAAATAACTGTACAGATAACACTGAAGGTGTTGCAAAAGAAGCAGGAGCAACTATAATTCATTGTAATGTTCCTGTAAAACAAAAAGGTGATGCTCTTGAAGATACCTTCAAAAAGTTAGTTAAACGTGATGATTTAGATGCTTTTGTTATCTTTGATGCCGATAACTTAGTTCATCCAGACTTTTTAGCAAGAATGAATGATGCCTTATGTGAAGGGGTTGAAGTTGCTCAAGCATTCCGTGACGCTAAAAACATGGGTGATAACTGGTTAACCGGAAGTTACACATTGTTCTATTTTATTCAAAACTTCTTTTTTAACCGTGCAAGAATGAATTATTCTGGTTCAGCAGCTATTAATGGTACTGGTTTCATGGTTAAAAAGAATGTTATTGAAAAAGGTTTCCATACCAAAACTATAACAGAAGATTCCGAATTTACTGGTCAATGTGCTTTAAGAGGTATTCAAGTAGCCTTTGTAGAAGATGCTATTACTTATGATGAACACCCTCAAAGCTTCTGGGCTAGTTGGAAACAAAGAAAACGTTGGACAACCGGAACCTATGACTGTTTAAGAATATATGGTTTAAATCTATTAAAAACATTCTTTAAAACTGGTCGTATAGCATGCTTTGATATGTTTATGATGTATCTAGCACCAATTATGGTTATCCTAGGTTTCTTACTTGCCATTGTTTTAGTAATATTCAGTGTATGTGGAGTAGAATTATTTGACTTCTTCTCATACTTATATGCCTCAGGTGCTTTATTCTTTATCGTTTTCTATTTTATAAATGTTGCAATGAATGTCTTTGTTGTAAAATACAATAAAAAGAATCCTAAAAATATTATTTCCGGAATTATTTTCTTTTCATTGTTTATAGCAACATGGATTCCAATTAATATCATTTGTTTATTTAAGAAAACTGATAATTGGGAACAAATAAAGCATGATAGAGATGTAGATTTAGATAAATTATTAAATTAAGTAGTATGAAAATACTGCTTTTTTTCATCACAACATTGACACGGGGGGGGGGTATTATTATAAAATAATACTAGAGGTGTTATCATAT
>CANQPR010000007.1 GCA_947625715.1 uncultured Bacilli bacterium | reverse complement strand
AACCGCCGTATACGAGAACCGTACGTACGGTGGTGTGAGAGGGACGAAATAATTTAATTATTTCTCTCTACTCGATTCATGTAAAACCTCCGTTTTTTAAAAGTTTAAAATTGTTTTTAATGTATCATTTTTTTTAAAATTAGTAAATATCCAAATGATAAATATTTTAATTTAAAATTAAGGAACTTGACGAAAAAGTTTAATGAATATAAAATATTTTTAAAGAGAGGATGAAAAGTATGCATAAAACAATACCTAATAAATTACAAGTAGGTGATGAAATTAGAGTAATTGCCCCTAGTCGAAGTATGAAAATATTGGGTGATAATACAATAACTTTGGCAAAAGAAAAATTAGAAAGTTTAGGATTTAAAGTAACATTTGGTAAAAATACTATGATTTGTAGTGATGCTTCCTTTTTATGTTCTAGTATAGAACAAAGAGTAGAAGATATAATTGATGCTTATAAAGATAAAAATGTTAAAGCAATCTTTACTGCGATTGGTGGTTTTAATGTTAATCAAATTTTATCATACATAGATTATAATATTATTAAAGAAAATCCTAAAATTATATGTGGTTATTCAGATATAACAGCGCTTTTAACGGCCATTTATACGAAAACAGGCCAAATAACTTATTATGGACCTCATTTTTCTAGCTTTGCCATGCAAAAGGGATTAGATTATACGGTTTTATATAATCAAAAAGCATTATTAGAAAAAGGGCCTATTGAATTAAAAAGCTCTGAATTTTGGAGTGATGATTTATGGTTTATAGACCAAGAAAAGAGAAATTTCATTAAAAATGAAGGAATGAAAGTTATAAATAATGGTCAAGCTAAAGGAACAATTATAGGTGGTAATCTTTGTACTTTAAATTTATTACAAGGAACAAGTTTTATGCCTAAACTTGATGATATTATTCTTTTTATTGAAGATGATGAAGGCTCAAAGGAAAACTTTGATTTAGAATTTGACCGACATTTAACAAGTTTAGTTGAATGTCTTGGTAAAGATAAAATAAAAGGAATGGTAATTGGAAGAGCTCAAAAAAGTTGTCAGATGACTTATGAAAAATGGCAAAAAATATTAACTAAAGAAGAATTTAAAAATATACCAATTGTTATTGATGCCGATTTTGGACATACAAGTCCAATATGTACTTTTCCAATCGGTGGGTCTATACAAATGGATGTTTCAAATGATAACATAACGATAACTTTTGAAGATTAGGAGGGATTAATTTGCACAAAAGTGAATTAGAAAAAACACTTCAATTATGTTTAGATAAAATAACCGACCTTGGGAGGTCACTTTGACGTAGAAGAAAAAGAAAAAAGAATCAAATATTTAGAAGAGTTAACCAATGAAGATGGTTTTTGGAATGATATTAAAAAAGCCAATGAAGTAAACAAAGAGTTAACATCTTTAAAAAAAATTGTTGATAAGTTAAAGAAACTTCATGAAGATGTGGTTCTTAACTTAGAACTTATTAACATGCTTAGTGATGAAGAATTAAATATGCAAGAACAAAATATTAAAGAATTGGAAGAAAATATTGCTAATTTAGAAATTAATACTTTGTTAAATGGTAAATATGATGCTTGTGATTGTTATTTAGAAATTCATCCTGGAGCGGGAGGTACTGAGTCTTGTGACTTTGCAATGATGTTAGAAAGAATGTATGAACGTTTTTGTGAAAAATATAACTATAAATGGGTAATTATTGAAGAACAAAAAGGTGATGAAGCAGGTATTAAAAGTGTAACAATAAAAATATCTGGTGAATATGCGTATGGTTATTTTAAAAATGAAAAAGGTGTTCATCGTTTAGTTCGAATATCGCCTTTTGACTCTAATAAAAGAAGGCATACTTCTTTTGCCTCTGTAAGTGTAACACCTCTTTTTCAAGAAGATATAGATATTGATTTAAAAGAAAGTGATTTAAAAATCGATGTCTATCACTCATCAGGAGCGGGAGGTCAATCTGTCAATACCTCTAATTCAGCTGTGCGAATAACTCATTTAAAAACCAAGATAGTTGTAACTTGTCAAAATGAAAGAAGTCAATTAAAAAATAAAGAAATGGCTATGCAGATTTTAAAAAATAAACTTTATCAACTTAAAATAGAAGAACAAGAAAAACAAAAAAAAGAAATTAAAGGAATAAATGAAAATATAAATTTTGGAAGTCAAATTAGAAATTATATTCTAGAGCCATATAAACAAGTTAAAGATTTACGAAGCGGATATGTTAGTTATGATGTTTTTTCCGTGTTAGATGGAAATATATTAGAAATAATGCAATCTTTACTTAAAATGGAGAAAACAAAATGAAAAAAAATTTTAAAGACTATTTATATTTATTATTAGGTTTATTTATAAGTGCAATAAGTTTTAATTTATTTTTAAGTCCTTATAATTTAGTAAGTGGAGGCGTAAGTGGGCTTTCCATCATCTTTTATCATTTATTTCATATAAACGAAAGTGTTTTTATGTTTTTAGCTAACTTGGCACTTGTTATATTAAGTTTTATTGTTTTAGGAATTAAAGCAACTAAAAATACATTATTAGGTTCTTTTTTATATCCTATTTTTGTTTCTTTTACCGCTCATATAACAAATCTTATAAATATAAGTAATTTAGATTTATTTGTCGTCGCTTTTTTAGGGGGTATTTTTTCCGGAATTGGGTCAGGTTTAATATTTAAAAATGGTTTTTCATCAGGAGGTACCGACATTATAACGCTTATTTTGGAGAAAAAATTAAAAATGCCAATAGGAAAAGCTCTCTTATTAGTTGAAGGAATAATTGTTTTATTTTCTGGAGTTGTTTTTGGTCTTCCGGTGATGATTTATTCATTAATTGTTTTATATATTTTAAGTGTGGTGTCTGATCGAACTATTTTAGAACAAAATCAAAATCGTGTTTTTTATATAAGAACAAATAAACCCAAAGAAATAAAAGAATTTTTGATTAAGGGATATAATTATGATTTAACAATATTAAATATCATCGGAGGATATAGTAAAAAGAATGAAAAAATGTTTATGTGTAGTGTTAGTTTAAAAGATTATTATGCCGTTAAAGAAGGGATTAAATTTATCGATAAAGATGCCTTTATTACGATTACTAATTCTTTTGAACAAAAAAATGCTAATGTATTAATTAGAAGCGAAAATTATCACTCTAATAACGAAAGTGCTAAAAAACTCTTGAATCCCGAATAAATACCTGTTACAATAAGGCTGATTTAAAAAGGAGCAAGTATGATTAAAGGCGAGAGGAAATTACGAAGTTTATTAAAAGAAAATGATACGATTATCATTGGTTTTTCCGGTGGTCCTGATTCAATGTACTTATTAAATCTTTTAAAAAAAATAAGTAAAACATTACCTCTTAAGATAATTGCTTCTTATGTAAATCATAAAGCCAGAAAGGATTATAAAAAGGAAGAGACATTTGTTTTAAATTATTGCCAAAGTAATAATATTATTTTAGAAACTTATACAATTAATGAATATCAAAAGGGACGTTTTACAGAAGAAGAAGCACGTAATATTCGCTTAAATTTTTTTCTTCAATGTCAAAAAAAATATAATGCATCATATATCATGAGTGCTCATCATGGCGATGATTTAATTGAAACAATAATTATGAAAATTATAAGAGGAAGTACCTTAGATAGTATAAGTGGTATTAAAATGATAACTAAATATGATACATATACTTTTGTAAGGCCCTTATTAAATTTAAGTAAAAAAGAAATACTTACTTATTTAAAGGAAGAAAATATTCCTTATATAATTGATGAGACTAATGAATTAGAAGAACATCTTCGAAATAGAATTCGCAAAAACATTTTACCCGTATTAAAAAAAGAAAACCAAAATGTTCATGAAAAATTTTTGAAATTTAGTATGGAATTAGAAGAGGCAAATAGTTATATAAAACGACAATTAGAAAAAATTAAATTGGATATAAAATGCGAAGATAAAACTGATTTAAAAAAATTTCAGCAATTAGATTCCTTTTTGCAAAAAGAATACTTAAAAAGTGAATTAAAAAGTATTTATAAAGAACAAATAACTAAGATAAATAGTGAAACAATAAATAATTTAAATAAATTTTTAAATAAAGAAAATAGTAAAAATAAATTTATCTTACCTTTAGAAGTTAACTTATATTTAAATAAAGGAAAATTTTTCTTTCAAAAAAAGCAAAAAGTAAAACCTTATTGCATAGAATGTACGGATATGGTTATGTTACCAAATAGTATGGTTTTAAAAAGAGTTAATGAATATACTGAAAAAAGTAACTTTGAAATTCATTTAAATTCTAATGATATAAAATGGCCTTTATTTATTACGAGTAGAAAACCCAAAATGAGAATGGATGTTAAAAATTTAAATGGTTCGAAAAAAGTTAAAGATATATTTATTGATTGTAAAATTCCTGAGGCAATGAAAGATGAAATTCCAATTATGGTCGATAGCGATAATAAAGTATTGTGGATACTGGGAATTAAAAAATCAAAATACGATTTAAATAAAAATGAAAAGTATGATATAATATACAGGTATACAAAGGAAGGAAATGAAAAATGAAAAGAAATACAAATACATTAAAAAATTTATTCCCTTATATAATTTTAATTATTGTGATTTTTGTAGTGTTAAATGTTTTGAATTTTGGCAGAACAATAACTAAAGAAATAACAACTGGGGAATTAATGACTGAGATAGCTAATAAAAATGTCACAGAAATATCAATAACACCTTCTAGTGAAGAAAGTGTTTACTATATAGAAGGTAAGTTAAAAAATTATCAAGAAAATGAAAAATTTAAAACTGCTGTGGTAGAAGCTGAGTTAAGTAATGTTGTTAAATATGCTGAAGCTAATAATTTGACAGTTTATGAAACTAATCCTGATCCAGGAACAATTTCATGGGTATATATTTTAATTAATATTTTGCCTTTAATTATTTTAGTGGGAGCAACTTACTTTATTTTTGTAAAAATGTCTAACAGTAATAAAGGAAGTATGGATTTTGGTAAAAGTCGGGCTAAGTTAAGTGAAGATGGTGGAAAAGTTCGTTTTGCTGATGTTGCAGGTTTAAAAGAAGAAAAAGAAGAAGTAGCAGAATTAATTGATTTCTTGAAAAATCCGAAAAAATTTCAAAAATTGGGAGCAAGAATTCCAAAAGGTGTTTTATTAGTAGGTCCTCCTGGAACTGGTAAAACTTTACTTGCTAAAGCTGTAGCTGGTGAAGCTAATGTACCATTTTATTATATAAGTGGTTCTGATTTTGTTGAATTGTTTGTTGGGGTTGGTGCTTCACGAGTAAGAGATATGTTTAAAGAAGCAAAAAGAAATGCACCATGTTTAATTTTTATTGATGAAATTGATGCTGTTGGTCGTCAAAGAGGAAGTGGTATTGGCGGTGGACATGATGAACGTGAACAAACTTTAAACCAATTATTAACAGAAATGGATGGTTTTGGCGCTAATGAAGGTATTATTATTATTGCCGCTACTAATAGACCAGATGTATTAGACCCTGCTTTACTTAGACCAGGAAGATTTGATCGCCAAGTAACCGTAAGTTTACCTGATACACTAGAAAGAGAAGCTATTTTAAAAGTTCATGCTAAAGATAAAATATTAAGTAAAGATGTTGATTTAAAAAGCATTTCTAGTCGAACTTCTGGTTTTTCTGGAGCTGATTTGGAAAATTTAATGAATGAAGCAGCACTACTTGCTGTACGAAAAAATGAAGATGCTATTACTTTGGAAGATATTGATGAAGCAACAGACCGTGTGTTAATGGGGCCAGCTAAAAAATCACGAAAAGTTAGTGATGAAGTTAAATGGCTTACAGCGGTTCATGAATCTGGTCATGCCGTAATAGGTTTAAAATTAAAAGATGCTATGGAAGTTCAAAAAATAACTATTATTCCTCGTGGTATGGCGGGTGGTTATACGGCTTATACACCAAAAGAAGATAATATTACTCGTTATACAAAAAGAGAAATGATTGCTATGATTACAAGTAATTTAGGTGGAAGAGCTGCCGAGGAATTATACTTAGATGATATAACAACAGGAGCAAGTAATGATTTTAAAAATGCTACCGAATTAGCGCGTAGTATGGTAACAGAATATGGTATGAGTGAACTTGGACCAATTCGTTATGAATCAAGTACTGGTGAAAATGTCTTTTTAGGAAGAGATTATAATAAAACCAAAAATTATTCTGATCAAGTTGCTTTGGAAATTGACCAAGAAGCAAGAAAAATTATTACATCTTGTTATGAAAATGCCAAAAAAATATTAAAAGAAAATAAAGATTTAATTATGTTGTTATCAAATACTTTAATAGAAAGAGAAACAATTACCAAAGAAGAAATAGATTCTTTAGTAAAATATGGTAAAATCATTGACAAAGAACAAGAAGAATTAGAAAAAAAAGCTCAAGAATTAAAAATAAAAGATTATGAAAAAATGTCTAAAGAAGAGCTAGAAAAGAAAATTGAAGAAATAGAAACAAAAGAAGATGAAGAAAAATAAAATCATCTTTTTTTTGACGATGATTGACAATTTTATTTTATAGTGATTGTTTTATTAAAATTTTTGTGCTATTATTAACACATAATAGAAAGGAGAGTTTGTATGGCATCAATTAGAGGGTTATATATTAAAAGTCCAGCCGAACTTGAAAAATATAGAATCAAAAATGTTTCTTCAAAGGTTGATGTAAATAACATTCAAGTTAATGAAGAAGCTGAAAAAATTTATGAAGAATTACGTAAAAGTTATGAAAAATTAAAAAATTCTTTTACAAAAGCAGGAGATTCCTTTATTAAAGGAAAAGCTTATGTTGATGAAGCTACCAAAAAATCTTTACAAAAATTAGGTAATAAATGCAGAAATCAAGGTCGTTTATGCGGACAAAAGAAACAGTTATTAGCGCGTCATTTTGAATTTGCTCAATTACAAAGTAAAGTTAAACAATTAGAAGATACATTAGAGAGTTTAAATTAATATAAGGAGGAAATATGAAGGTTACTTTAGGTACTAAAAAAAGTGAAATTAGAAGTATGTTAAATAGTATTAATCAAGATTTAGATGCTATTTCTAAAGAAATAATAAATTTAAGTACTAATATTCAAAAAATGATGAATGGTAATGAAGCTGGACCTTATTGGAATGGTAAAAAAGCCAAAACTTTTTATACCCAAGCTATAAAGAATTTATCTAATGATTTAGAAGATTATAAAACAGCTTATAAGTGGTTAGATTTATATACAAAAGAATTTGATTCAGCTGTATACCAAGATGAACGATGATAAGATTAACTGACGAAGCTAAAGCGAAGTATGCTAAATATGTTGATGAAAATGGTAGATTAATAATTGATGATTCTCTTCCTGAGAATGTAAAAAAAACTTTTCAATATTTTAATGCTCGAGGTATTAATATTTTAACTTTAAATGTTGATGATGATGATACAGATGAGTTTGATGAGGAAGAAGAAGAGCTTGCTGATGATTCTTTAATGGAAGAAGATGAAAAATCAGATTTTGTTGATAACCATGATGATAATGTTGATTTAGCAGATTTAAATGATTTGTTTTAACACTTTCCTTTTAGGGAAGTTTTTATATGCAAAAAAAGTAATGAATCTAGTCCATCACTTTTCGTTAAGAATCGTCACATGTCAATTGACGATTTATAAAAAAACACCAAAAAGTAAAAACTTAATCACTTTTTTACTAAAAACGCATCAAATTATCGCTAAATAATTCAACGAACACTGTTTTCTAAAAGTATTATTGAAGTAGCTAATTTCCATATAATACCCGAGTTTGTTCCAAAACTAAACTAAAATGTAATCTAGCTTCTGAGTCACTTTCTCATTTAAATACCACAGTTCTATTCATAAAAATTCGTGTACACATGTTACGATTAATATAACTAATATGCGATTTTCTACTAATCGCTTATAACTGTGAGTATTCACAACTTATCATAAAGTACTATACTAACTATCGTTAATTTATATTAAATAAATTAACTAACTCATAAGTAATGACTACTTTATGATAATAAAACTTTATCATAAAAAAAATATCTTTGTCAATAGTTTTTTATTGTTATTTGTTTGTTTTGACGGTATAATATTTAAGAATAGGAAAGGGTGTTACTATGAAATTATTAATTGGTGATAATAATAAAATAAATAGTTACTCTTTACCTAGTAAAATTGAAAAAATATATGCTTTAAATTTAAGTATTCATGCTGATAAAACCGTGTATGATGAAGTGTTGAATTTAAAAAGTGATAAAAATAGTTGGATTATTTATGCTGATGAAAAATTACAATTAGTTTATAATAATGAAGTTGTAAAATATATTATATTAACTAGTAATATGAAATTTAATATTCGTTTTGCTGATATGGAAAGTTTTATATGTGTTTATGTTTTACCAGATTTTAGTGATTTTAAAGCTTTTAGTATTCTTGATGTCAATTTTATTAACATTGGTAAATCTAATTTAAACCATATTATTTTAAATACTTTACCGGATATAGCTCTTAGTATAAATAATGGCATTATTGAAAATAAATTTCAAGGGTTAGCTTATTTAAATTCCCATTTGTTTTTAAAAGCAAAATTAGTTGTAGGCGATACAATATTTATTGATGGAATACAAATTGTTTATATGGGTCGTTTTCTTTTAGTAGCCAGTATTTTTGATAATGTTGTTGTAAATCTTACAGCAATAAAAAGAAGTGAAGAAGAAAATGTTTTACCTTCTTTAGTTAATGATATTGAAAAAAATGTTAAATTATACAATGAAAGTCAATTATTTGTTCATACTCCGCGGTTAAAAAATGAAATTGTTTTAGTGGAAATTAATATTGATAATCCACCTAGTAAAGATAATTCTGAGAGAATGCCGGCTGTTTTTACAATTGGTTCCTCTGCCGTTTTAACTATTACTAGTGCAACTTCTTTAGTTAGTAGTGTATATAGTTTTGCTAAAGGTAGTAGTGATGTTTTAACTTTGGTTTTGGAAAGTGTAATATTTGGCTCAATGCTTGTTGTTGGTTTGTTTTTACCACTTTTAATGGAACGTTGGGAAAAAAATAGTTTAAAGAAAAAAGAAAAGCTTCGGCAAACTAAATATCAAGAATATATTACAACTAAGCAAAAAGAAATTAATAATATAGTATTGAAACAAGAAAATATTTTGAAAAATAATAATATACCTTTAGATAAAATAGAAGCTAATATTTTAAATAATAGCAATGATATATGGAATCGAGAAATAACTGATAATGATTTTTTAGCTTTAACATTAGGAATCGGAAATATTGAAGCTAAAATAAAAATTAATGCTGAAAAAAGTGAATTTACTTTATATGAAGATAATTTACAAGAAATGGCCTTAAAAGTATCTACGCAAAAATATTTGTTGAAAGAAGTACCAATTACTTTATCTTTAAAAGAGAATAAAGTTGTACCAATTGTTTTTGATGCCACTTATAGTGATGATTATATTAAATCTTTAATCTTACAAATCATTTATTTTCATAGTGCCATTGATTTAAAAATTGTTATGATAACTAATGAATATAATGAAAGTAAATGGGAATTTTTAAAATATCTTGCTCATAATTGGAATGAAAATTATGATCAACGTTTTTTTGCTACTAATAGTGAAGAAGTTAATAAATTATCGATGTATTTAGAACAAATTTATGAAGGTCGAAAAAGCGATGAAAACAAAAAGTATAATGAATATTATTTACTTATTACTGATGATTTTATATTAGCAAGAGAATTAACAGTTATAAACAAAATAATTGATGACAATGATAATTATGGTTTTTCTTTATTGATTTTTGAAAATAGTATTAAAAATATCCCAAGTAAATTTAATTCTTTAATCCAAATAATTGATAAAAATGGAATGATTATTGAAAAGAATCAAACTAATAAAGAACCTCTTTCTTTTTTGACAACTTATAAAGTTAATTTGCCATTAGATAAATATGCCAAAATAATTGCCAATATTCCTGTAAATATTAAGGGTGGAAAATATGATATTCCAAGTTCTTTATCATTTTTGGATATGTATAATGTTGGGCAAATTGAACAGTTAAATGTTTTATCGAAATGGCAAACAAACAATCCAACGATTAGTTTAAAAGCACCGGTAGGAATGAAGGAAAATAATAAATTAATTGAACTAGATTTACACGAAAAATATCATGGACCTCATGGGTTAATTGCGGGTTCCACTGGTAGTGGTAAATCAGAATTTATTATAACTTTTATTTTATCAATGGCTATAAATTATAATCCTTATGAAGTACAATTTGTTTTGATTGATTATAAGGGTGGTGGATTAGCAGGAGCATTTGAAAACCGAGAAACAGGAGTTAAAATTCCCCATTTAATTGGAACTATTACTAATTTAGATAAAAATGAAATGGATAGAACTTTGGTTTCTATAAAAAGTGAGTTGCAAAGAAGACAAAAAATTTTTAATTATGCTCGTGAAAAAAATAATGAAAGTACTATAGATATTTATAAGTACCAAAGATTATTTAGAGAAGGAAAAGTTACAGAACCTTTATCCCATTTATTTATTATTTCCGATGAATTTGCTGAATTGAAAGCTGAGCAACCAGAATTTATGGATGAGTTAATTTCAACAGCTCGAATTGGTCGAAGTTTAGGAGTTCATTTAATATTATCTACCCAAAAGCCAAGTGGAGTTGTAGATGATCAAATTTGGTCAAATGCTCGTTTTCATGTTTGTTTAAAAGTGCAAACGCCTGAGGATAGTAATGAATTATTAAAAAAACCAGATGCTGCTTACATTAAAGAAGTAGGAAGATTTTATTTACAAGTTGGCAATGATGAGCTATATGAACTTGGTCAATCAGCTTATGCGGGTGCTAATTATATACCAACTGATAATGTTGAGAAAAAATTAGATGATGATATTGTTTTCTTATCTAATACTGCGGAAACTTTAAAAATAATTAATGAAGAAGTAAAAAAAGAAGATACAAAAAATTATGGGGACCAATTAACTAATATTGTAAAATATTTATATAATTTAGCTTTAAGAGAAAATATTAAAACGAATTGTCTATGGTTAAATAGTATTCCTGAGGTTATATATTATCAAAATATTGTTAAAAAATATAATGTTCAATCCAAGCCTTATATTATTGAACCAGTGATTGGTGAATATGATAATCCTAAAAATCAAGAACAAGGTTTAGTAACGCTTCCACTTTCTTTTTGTGGTAATACTTATATTGCTGGTATAAGTGGAAGTGGTAAAAATACATTGTTAGAAACAATTGTTTATTCTATAATAACTACTCATAGTGCTAAAGAAGTAAATCTTTATATTATTGATTTAGGAGCTGGAAAATTAAAAGAATTTCAAGATGCTCCGCAAGTGGGCGAAGTATTAAGCATTGATGATTATGATAAAATTAAATTTTTGTTTTATATGTTAGAAGAAGAATTTAAAAAACGAAATAAATATTATAGCCAAAATGGTGGTGATTTTTTAAATGATGTAAAATCATCAAGGGCTCCTTTTCCAACTATGATTGTTATTATTAATCAATTTGAAGTATTTAAAGAAAATTTTGAAAATATTATGGAATTGGAATTTACATCTTTTACAAGAAATTGTAATAAAGTTGGAATTATCTTTATTCTTAGTTCCAATTCAACAGGGACTTTAGGTTATGTAATAGATAATAATTTTCCTAAAAAAATAGTTTTAAATATGACTGATTCTAGTGATTATCAAGCTTTTTTCCCAGCTAAAATAGTTCCTAAGAAAAATCCTGGTCGAGGTTTAATTGAAATGGATCAAATATATGAATTTCAAATTGCTAAAATATGGGATGATGATGTGTTTAGTCAAAATTTAAATTATGTTATAAATAAGTTAAAGGAAATGTTAAATACTAAAGCTAATAAAGTTCCTATTGTTCCTGATGAAGTAACAATGGATATATTAGAAAAGAATATAAATGATTTTGAAGCCCTACCATTAGGAGTAAATATTGAAACAGCTCAAATAAGTACATACAATTTTAATAAATTATTAACAGTCTCTTGTAGTGAAAGACATATTGCTATAAAAAGTTTCTTACCATTTTTTGTTAATTTGTTGACCCAATTGAATAATACCAAAGTAATAGTAATTAATTCTTTAAAAAATTTGCATTTTGATATTTCAAATGCTAAATATTATGATTCTGATTTTGCCGATGTTATAAAGGTTATAAATACCAATGTTTTAAAATATACATCAGTGCCAAATCAAAATAATTTCTTTATAATTTTCATTGGTTATAAACAATTACAACAATATTTGCTAGAACAACAAAAAGAAAATAGTGATGTCGTTACAATTGATGATTTAATAATTAATTCTAAGCAAATCATGAATTTTAAATATTTACTTTATGATAAAGATAGCGACATTGAATATATTAGTGATGGAAAATTAGATGTAGTCTTTAAACGAAGTGATGGAATTTGGTTTGGTAAGAATTTTGATTCTCAATCCGTTTTTGATGTGATACATCGATATGATAATGCTACATATGGTAATGGTACAATTACGTTGGTAAAAAATGGCAAAGTAGAACATGTAAAATTTTTATAAGAGGTGAATATGAATAATAAAGTAATTGTTAAATTAGTAGTACCAGAAATTAATACTAGTTATAATGTGTTATTACCAATTAATAAAAAGATTGGCACAATTGTAGGCTTATTAAATAAAGCTATTAATGAATTGAGTCAAAAATCATTTCCTATTAATAATACAAATAAATTATATAATGCGGAATCTTTGGAATTGTATGATAATAATAAATTGTTATATAACACAGATATAAGAAATGGAACACGGCTAGTGATTTTATCTAAATAAATTGTAAGGAAGAAAGTTTTTGGTAATATGATATGAAATCTTCCTTACAACTAAAAGATATCATATAAAAATAAGTGATGCAAATTAAAGTTCTATGACATGACATTGGTTAGGTGTTAAAAAAATTTTTCAAAAATTTAAAATAAAAGTGAAAAAAATCGAAAACTATACAATAATTTGATAAATTATCTTTTTTAATATGCCAAATTTAAGTAAATTTTGAAAAGAAAAGCAAACGAATTTATTAACTTGGTAATTTGTCAAATTATTTTTTTTATGTTTCAATGAATGCGAAAGGAGGAAAAAATGAATTTACCACTGAAACATATTTATCTTTTTATAAATGATAATTTAAAATTTGATTATTATATGACCAACGATTTAAAAAATTATTTGTCAGAAAAAGAAGCTAAAAATTTGCCGTGCACCCAAATGGTTGTAAATTATAATTTACACTCAAAAGATGAAGTTTGCATAAGAAAATGTTGTTATTTAGACGCCATATATTATGAAATTAATTTTGAATTAGCTTACAAACATATCTATGATTTGCCAGTAAATAATTACACGGCTAGTGAACATCATTTCTTACAGTTTGTTAGATTACTAAAAAAAGATAATCCTAGAGAATTTATTAGCTTTTTATCAAAGACAAAATCTTTTAGTCAACAAAATTTGCTTACTATTGAAAAAAATTATAGTAAAATTAAAAATTATTTTTATAAAAAAAGATTAATGCAAAAACCTGTTAATTTATAAAGACAAAATAAATACTTTGTGTTAAAATATTCCTAGTGTTAGAAATAAGGTGGTATTATGGCAAAGATTATTTCATTAGTAAATCAAAAAGGTGGCGTTGGTAAGACTACTACTAGTATTAATCTAGCTGCTGCCTTAGGAAAAGAAGGAAAAAAAACGCTTTTAATTGATTTAGATCCCCAAGGAAATGCTTCCAATGGATTGGGTTTAAATACTAATGATTTTGAAGCGGATATATATGATGTTATAACAAAAAAGTGTGATATAAAAGATGCAATAATAAAAACAAAATTTAAAAATTTGTCTATTATTCCATCAACAATTAATTTGGCTGGTGTAGATGTTGAATTTGTAAAGAAAATGTTAGAAGATACAAGTTTTAAACAAAATGAACAATTAAAAGAAAGTTTAGCATTGATAAAAGACCAATATGATTTCATTATAATTGATTGTCAACCATCTTTGGGTATTTCAACAATGAATGCTTTAGTTGCTAGTGATTCAGTAATTATTCCGGTTCAATGTGAATATTTTGCATTAGAGGGAATAGCTCAATTGTTAAATTCAATTATTCTTGTTCAAAATAATATGAATACAGAACTTAGAATAGAAGGCGTTTTATTAACAATGTTAGATGGACGGACAAATATTGGTTTAGAAATAATCGAAGAAGTAAGAAAATGCTTTAAATCCAAAGTTTTCAATACAATTATTCCAAGACTTGTTAGATTGGTTGAAGCTCCTAGCCATGGTAAACCAATTAGTGATTATGATCCGACTTCAAGAGCGACTCTAGCTTATGAGAATTTAGCAAAGGAAGTGATTAATAGAAATGGAGACTAAGCGTAAGGCTTTAGGAAAGGGATTAGAACAACTTTTTTCTAATGAAGTTATTAATTTTCAAGATTATACAAAAGAAATTGTTGATAGTGCTAAAAAAACAGATATATTGGAAATTAATATAGATGAAATTAGAAGTAATCCTTACCAACCTAGGAAACACTTTGATGAAGATTCATTAAATGAAATTGCTCAGTCAATAAAAGAACATGGGATTATTGAACCAATAATTGTAAAAAAAAGTATTAAAGGTTATGAATTAGTAGCGGGTGAGCGAAGAACAAAGGCGGCTAAGATTGCGGGTTTAAAAACAATACCGGCTATAATCAAAAATTATACAGACCAACAAATGATGGAAGTAGCCCTATTAGAAAATATTCAAAGAGAAGATTTAAATCCAATTGAAGAAGCTATGGCTTATCAAAGTATCATTAATTTAGGTAATTACACTCAAGAACAATTTGCTAAAAAATTTGGTAAAAGTCGAAGTTATGTAACAAACATTTTAGGATTATTAAATTTACCCAGCAAAACAAAAACGTTAGTTGAAAACAAAAAATTATCAATGGGTCATGCAAGAGCCCTTAGTAAAATCCTAGATGAAGACACTATTAATGAACTAGCAAATCAAGCTGTTGATGAAGGCTTAAGTGTTAGAGATTTAGAAAAAATAATTACGGAAAAATCAATTCCTAAAAAACAAGTTCAAAAAAGAATTAAAACGACAGAAAGTATTCGTAATTCAATTTATGAACGATTATTACAAGAAAAATTTGGAACAAAAGTTAAAATTAAAGATAAGAAAATGGAAATTTCTTTTACTGATAGTGGTGATTTAGAAAGAATATTAGAAGAAATTGGCATAAGAATAGAGGGGGTTTAATGAAAAAATTTTTGGATTTTTTATTACAGCGAAAAGTTATTTTACCAATAATTATTATTACTTTTGGATATATAATTTTTAAAATTATAAAATCAGTTGTCAAAAAAATATTAAATCGTGGTCGTACAACTTTTGAGCAAAAAAGAAGAGCCACAATTATTGAATTAACAACTAATATTTTTAAAACTCTTATAGCTATTATTGTAATAGTAATGATTTTAGAAATATATGGAGTGGATACGGCAAGCATTGTTGCTTCTTTAGGAGTTGCTGGAGTAGTACTTGGTTTTGCTTTGCAAGAAACAGCCCAAGATTTTATGCGAGGAATAAGCATTATAACTGATAATTATTATGTAATAGGAGATACGGTAACCATTAATGGTTTCACCGGTGAAGTAATAGATTTAAGTTTAAAAAGTACCAAAATTAAAAATTTAGCAGGAGAAGTTTTAATCTTTCCTAATCATACAGTCTCATCAATAACTAATTTAAGTCAAGAAAGAGCAGGAGTAAAAATTGATGTTCCAACGGCTTATGAAGAAGATTGTCAGAAAGTTGAAAAAATATTAAAAAGTGTAGTTGATGAAGCAAAAAAATTACCACATGTTTATGGAGATAGTAAATATATGGGAATTGAAAGTTTTAGTGATTCAAGTATTTTATATAGCATAGTAATATTTTGCAAACAAAGTGATAGATGGGATATAAAACGAACTGTTAATAAAATGATAAAAGAAGCATATGAAAAAGAAAATATAAAAATACCATATACCCAAGTAGAGGTGCATCATGGAAAAGAAATTGTATAAATTAAATGATCATGTTATAATGAAAAAACCACATGCTTGTAAAACTAATGATTGGATTATAACAAGAGTTGGTGTTGATATTAAATTGGTTTGTGCAAATTGTCATCGACAAATAATGATGGACCGATTAGAATTTGAAAGAAAATTGAAAAAAGTGGTAGGTGAAAACTAAATGAAAAAAGCCAAAGAAAAACTTAAATTACATCCAATAATGACTTTTTTAATCTACACAGCGGTTGTAATAATTATAAGTGGTATATTATACTTACTTGGAGTTGGTGAAGTTACATATAAAATAAATAAAACATCTTTAGAATATTCGCAAGAATTAGTTAATGTTACTTCCTTATTAAATTTAAGTGGCATAAAATATATCTTTAGTTCAACAGTGTCTAATTTTATGAATTTTGCTCCTTTAAGTAGTTTTATTATCCTTTTAATTGGCTATGGAGTAATGGAAAAAAGTGGCTTTTTAAAAACTTTCATTACAACAATAACAAAAAAATTAAAAAGAAATACTGTAACGTTTTTATTAGTCTTAGTTAGTATTATATCAAGTATATTTGGTGATTTATCATATATTGTTTTATTGCCAATTGGAGCGACTATATTTAAATATGGTAAGCGTAATCCCAAATTAGGAATATTAGCAACATTTGCAGGTCTTACTTGTGGGCAAGGAATTAGTTTTATTTTTACAAGTGTTGATTCTTCTTTGTTATCAGAAACTTTATTAGCGTCCAAAGTAATTGATAGTAGTTATACCCTAGCAACAATTAGTTCGGTGTTAATAATGGGTGTTGCAGTAATTGTTTTAGCGCTAGCTATTAGTTGGGTAACAGAAAAATACGTTGCAGAAAAACTTGGTAAATATCAAGTTAGTGAAGAAGAAAAAGAAGAAACAATTATTGAAAAAAGACAAGTTAGAGGCTTATTATTTGCTTTTTTTGCCGCGACTTTATATGTTTTAGTTTTCCTATATAACATTATTCCTGGGTTACCATTTTCAGGAGCTTTACTAGATAATACCCAAACATTTTTTATTGATAAATTATTTAGTTATAATTCCTTTTTCTCAAATGGTTTTATATTTATAGTTACAATGTTTTTTATAATATTAGGATTGTTCTATGGAATTGGTGCTAAAACAATAAAAAATCATCGTGATTTTGTTGATACATTAGGACATTCTTTAGATGGAATAGGAAATACCCTTATCTTAATTTTCTTTGCTTCATTATTTATTAGTGTCTTTAAACAAACTAATATTGGAACTATAGTTGTAGCATCATGTGCTAAATTAATTTCTAATGTCCCTTTTAGTGGTTTACCATTAATAATATTATTGTTTTTAGTTTCAATAGTTACAACAATATTTGTTCCTACTTCCATTACTAAATGGTCAATTTTAGCGCCAGTTGTAGTACCTATTTTTATGAATGCTGGTATAACACCTGAATTTGCACAAGTTATATTTAGATTTGGAGAAAGTGTTTCCATGGGATTAACACCGTTTATGGCTTATTTTGTTGTTTATTTAGCTATTTTAAATAAATATAATGAAGATAAGTCAGTGGGTATAATTGAAGCTATAAAATACCAATTACCCTATAGTGTAATTACCTTCTTAATATTATTAACTTTGATTATTATATGGTATGTTATTGGAATGCCACTAGGAATAAATGGGTCGACTGTTTTGTGATTTAGAAAGGAGACTTACTATGTCTTTAAAAGCTGGAATTGTTGGGTTACCAAATGTTGGTAAATCAACCCTTTTTAATGCCATTACTAAAAAACATATTTTAGCGGCCAATTATCCATTTGCAACTATTGACCCTAATGTCGGTGTTGTAACGGTTCCCGATACGAGACTTGAATTTTTAGAAAACTTATATTTACCTAAAAATACTGTGCCTACTACTTTTGAATTTACCGATATAGCGGGGCTAGTTAAAGGTGCCAGTAAAGGAGAAGGACTAGGCAATAAATTTTTAGCTCATATTCGAGAAGTCGATGCAATCGTGGAAGTCGTAAGATGTTTTGTAGATGAAAATATTATTCATGTTTTAAATGATATCGACCCCATCAGAGACATTGATATTATTAATACAGAACTTATTTTATCTGATTTAGAAATTGTTTTAAATCGTTTAAACAAAATTTTAAAAAAAGCCCAAACTACAAAAGATAAAGAAATTGTTTTAGAATGTCATTTATTAGAAAAATGTAGAGATGCCCTAAGTCAAAACATCCCTTTAAGAAGAATAGATGATTTTACAGAAGAAGAACGCCTATTATTAAAAAGCTACAACTTAATAACTTTTAAACCCATTATATATGTTACCAATGTTAATGAAGAAGATGCTGTTATAGAAGGTAATGTATATACCAAAAAAGTCAAAGAATACGTTCAAAAAGATAATGCAAGTGTTATAGTAATGTGTGCAAAAATGGAAAGTGAATTATCAGAATTAGAAGAAAGTGATAAATTAGCTTTCTTAAAAGATATGGGATTAAATAGTAGTGGCTTAGATAAACTTATATTTGCAACTTACCATTTACTTGGATTAGAAACCTTTTTTACAGTTGGAAAAGATGAATGTAGAGCTTGGACATTTAAAAAAGGAATGATTGCTAAAAAGGCTGCCGGTTTAATTCACTCTGATATAGAAAGAGGCTTTATCAAAGCTGAAATTATGAAATTTAATGATTTAGAACAATTAAAAGATGAAAAAAAAGTTAGAGAATCAGGAAAACTTTATTTAGAGGGAAAAGATTATGTAATGCAAGATGGAGATATAGTATATTTTCGTTTCAATGTTTAATTACATTGATTTTTTTTGGTATTATTATTATAATATTTAATAAGAAGGAGGAAAAAATGGAAAGTAATATTATGCCTAAAGTATATGGTTGGATGTTTATTGGTTTATTAATAACATTTTTAACAGGCTTTGTGGTTTATACTAATCCAACAATGATAGCTAATGTTTTTGGTTCAGCTTGGTTATTTATAATAGTTATATTAGAATTTGTATTAGTTATATTTTTATCAGCCAGAATAAGTAAAATGAAACCAGTAACGGCCAAAGTATCGTTTATATTATATTCATTTGTAAGTGGTCTTACTTTTTCAAGTGTCTTCATTACATATGAATTAAGTTCTATTATGTTAGTATTTTTAATCACCGCACTTATTTTTGGAATTTTTGCTGTCATTGGAACTGTCACAAAAAAAGATTTAACTAAATTTGGAAGTTATTTACTAATGGCTTTAATTGGGATAATAATTATTTCAATAGTTAACTTATTTATATCTATTCCCCAAGTTGATTTTATAATATCAATAATTGTTATCATTGTCTTTGTAGGTTTTACAGCTTACGATGTCCAAAGAATAAAAAGATTGGAAAAATTAAGTATTATTGATGAAAATAATTTAGCTATTTATGGTGCCTTACAACTATATTTAGACTTTATAAATATTTTCTTAGAATTATTAAATCTAATGGGTAAACGTGATAATTAGTTGCTTTAAGTAACTAATTTTTTTTAGGCAAAATAATTGCAGAATAATAATATAATTGTTATAATTAGCAGTGTAAAGGCGTGGTAATATGTTTTATATTGTTGTATTATTTACTGTTTTATTAATAATAAATCTTATTATGTTATGGAAAAATAAATTACCTAAAAAAACAATAAAAATAGCATTCGTGTCTTTTATCTTTCTTTTATTTAACTATATAATTTTAATACCATCAATTAAAGTAAAATACTCATCAACAATATACTTACTTGATTTATTAGTAAATAAACCTTTCTTAGTTATAATATGGATTATTTTAACTATTTTATATATGTATTATTTTTATAAAACAACTAAATATTTAATGAAAAAGAAAAAAATTAATCACAGTATGGCTGTGATAAATAACATGTTTTTGTGGTTAATGATGTTCTATTTTATTTTTTTATTATTTCATAATCAATTTGCCTGGATTTTACTATTTTTATTAATTGGATTAGGAGCATTATTAATAAAAAACTTTTGGGATGAGAGAAAAAATTATAATCTTATTTTCATTTGTTTACTAGCTGTATTTATATACTATTCATATTTTACATATCAAGGGGCAGCTAAATTAAATATTGCCTTAATGGGATATCCTATAAAAGCTTATCAAACAGGTTTAGAAGAATTAAAATATTTAAAAGAAGATAATGTCGTTAAATTTTATCCTTTAAAAACAATTATAATGCCTGATGGTGACATGGGATTAATTGAAGTAAAAAATCATTTGGGCATAAAAATTGCCAAATATAAGGGCTTTTAAAAAATTAGTAATTTTTGATATACTAATTATTGAAGTAGGTGGGTTTATGGAAAAAATAAAAACAAAAACAATTATGACCAAATCAGAAGAAGGAAATAGATGGTTTGGTATCGATTATCATATGAACTTATATAAAGGTTGTTCATTTGGTTGTATATATTGTAATTCAAGATGTGAAGCATATCGAATTGATAATTTTGATATAATTAGAACCAAAGAAAATGCTTTAGAAATACTTGAAGAAGAATTAAAAAGTAAAGGCTTAAAAGGAGTAGTGTCATTTGGAGCTTTATCAGACCCCTATAACATAGAAGAAGAAAAACTACAATTAACAAGAAATGCTTTAAAACTTATCCTTAAATATGGCTTTGGCGTTTCCATTGATACAAAAAGTGATTTAATATTAAGAGATATTGATTTATTAAAAGAAATAAATGAAAAAAATAGTGTAATTATAAAAATATCTATTACTACTCATGATGATGCTTTAGCTAAAAAAATTGAACCAAAAGTTATTAGTTCTACAAGAAGATTTGCCGTTGTAAAAGAACTAATTAATAATGGTATATACACAGGTATTTTATTAAATCCTGTTTTACCATTTTTAACTGATAATGAAGAAACTATTTTAAATATCATTGAAAAAGGAAAAGAAGCTGGAACCAAATTTATTTATACCAAAATGGGAATGACCTTGCGAACTAATCAAAGAGATTACTACTATGGAGCCCTAGATCAACTATATCCAGGCCTTAAAGAAGATTATATTGCTGTGTATGGTAAAAGACATATTTGCAACACCTTACAATATCGACATCTATTTGAATTATTTTTAAATAAATGCAGTGAAAATCACATCTTAACAGACATGGATGCCATAATTGCTGATTATAAAAAAGTAATTCCTAAAAATGAACAAATTAGTTTATTTTAAATTTATAAGTATGAAAAACTAAATTTGACCCATAATAAAAATGGGTGATAAAAAATGAGTGAAAAAGAACTCCTTTATGTAGAAGATGCATTAGGACATTTAGAATATTTTCATCGTCATTTAAGTATTAATAGTGAATGTTTAAATGATACAAAAAATGAAAATTGCTTAAAAAAAATTATGAAAAAGACTAATGATGTATATAGTAGTTTTTATAATTTATTAAAGGAGTGTGAAAATAATGGACGATAAAACAATACTAGAAGGAATTTTGTGGGATTTAAAAGTTTTAAGTGATTTATGCTTACATGGGTCAATAGAATCAGGAACCAAAAAAGTTCATACTACTTTTATTAATGCCCTAAATGAATTTCTAACCATGCAAAATGATTTATATAACTTAATGAGTGAAAATAATATGTACTCTGTAACTAAAGTTGCTGAAAGTAAAATTGCTAAAACATTAGATAAACAAAAAGAATCTTTAAAAGAAGAATAAACCATTTATAAAAAGTGGTTTTTTTCAATTTTTGCTCACTTTATTTTCATATTTTAAAAATATAATAGCTTTGGTGACGAAGAAAATGAAAAATAAATTATTTAAACTAATGCTAATTTTAGGAGTTTTATTGATAATAGGTAATTTAATAATATATATGAATAGTTTTATTGATAAACAAATTAATAGTAACGAAGAAATTATTAATGAAAAAAACTAGTAAAAATAACTATTATTTGTTATAATGAAGCACGTAAGGAGTTAAGAGCATGAAAAAAATTAAAAATATATTATTATTCTTATTATTAACAATGATATTTCCATTAAATGCTTTTGCCAAAGAAACACCAAATATTTATATATTTAAAGGTAGCACTTGTACTTATTGTAAAAGAGCCATTAAATTTTTCCGGGAATTAAAAGAACAAGATGCTTACAAAGATAAATTTAATTTGGTTGAATATGAAGTTTGGCATGATGATGGAAATGAAAAACTAGAAGAAAAAGTTGCTGAAAAATTAAATGATAAATTAGATGGTGTGCCATATATAGTAATTGGCGATACTTCTTTTAGCGGATATGTTGCATCAGATAATGAAAATTTAAAAAAAGCCATAAATGATTATTATAATGCAGAAAAACGTAACGATGTTGTAGGCGATTTACTTAAAACTGGAGAATTTACAGTAACTGAATCATATGCTGATATTAGTTCTTTAAATGAAGAAACAGAACAAGCAGCAAGTAGTACTTCAAGTAAAGCCAATAAAAAATTAGATTCTTATTTTGCTATAGCTATCATTGTTGTGGCCGTTATAGGGTTTGGATATATTGTTTATTTATCAAAAAAAGATAGCATGAATTATGCTAAAAAAAGTATTAAAAGAGAAAAAGAAATGTTAGCTAAAAAAGAAGCTAAACCTAGTGAAGAAAAAACAACATCATCTAAAAAGACAACTAATAAGAAAAAAACAACTACTAAAAAAACAACAAACAAAAAAACTTCCAAATAACGGAAGTTTTACTTTGCGCGAATATAATTAATAATATCTGTTACGGAAGAAATTATTAGTAATACACCTAAATATAAGAAAATGATATTTTGAGCAAAAATACAATATAATCCTAAAGCTAAATAAACAATGGCTAATAATAGAGAAGTTAAAAAGATTTTTTGATTATTTTTAAAGTTAAGAGCTAATTGTAATTTATTTATGCCAATAAATACAATCCATAAACCCGCAACTATTTGAATAGCATTACTTAATACATTAGCTAAAATTATTAAAAGAATACCCATAATAGTAGTAAATGAACCAATAATTAAATACTCTGAATATAATTCTTGAAATTCTTTTTTAATCTTATAATAATTAAATATTCTATTAATACCATAAATAGCAGTAATAACACCAATAACAATAAAAATAATTGGTAATATTTTATTGGGATTAAATAAAAAAATAATTCCTAATAATAACATGGCAATATTGTAAATTAAGCCACTATAATCATTTTTCTTTTCCTTTACGACTGTAACCTTCATATCTAACCTTCTTTCATCATTAGTGTAACATCTTTTTAGAAAAAATAAAATAGATAGCAAAGCATTTATTTTTGTGATATACTAAAAAAGTAAAAGGGTTGACAGATAATGTTATCAAAAGAAGACTTATTAAAATTACTAAATAAATTTGGTTATGATTCTTTAACAAAAGAACCTTTTTTGTATGAAAAAAATTTGCAAACTGGTTTTTATTATACATTTAAAGACCCCATTTATGGATATTTAAACCGGGTATATTTACCAAAAAATTTAGATGAAGCTACCGAATTTTTAAATAACTACTATAATTATAAAAAAAATGATTATACAATAACCCTGGATAATTATAGTATTTTTAATCCCAAACCAACCTTTAGAGAACCAATAAAAAAAGAAAATTTAAAAAAAGATTTAATAAAACCCAAAGAAAAAAGAACAGCCCTTTTGTTAATTGAAATATTAAAACAAAAATGTCAAATGTGGCAAATAACAATTAAAAATGTCAAAAAAATGATTGAAAAATATGAACAAACAAAACAAGAGTGGCTAAAAAATTGTAAAGGACGAAAATCATTAGAAATAGTTGATTGTAAATTAAATTTAGACAATGAACAAATAATAAACCCTAAATACTTAGAAGAACAAATAAAAACAATTACCAAAGAAACAATTGAAACCTTTATTAACAATATTATTTTTAATATAAAAAATTTGGAAAAATCAGATAATTTATTAAAAAGTAAATATTTATTAATTAAAATTCCCTTAGAAATAGAATTATTAGAAAAACAAATAACTTTAATGAAAAAACGGGATGCTAAAGAAAAAGGAATTTTTAGTCGAAAAACTAATTTAGTAAATTCTTTGGAAAATTTAGAAAATGAAAGTAATCGAAATAAAATTGTTTTAATGGCAACATATATTGATAATGAAAAAAAACGAATTGATGAAAAATATGAAATGATTAATGAAATGGATATTAATACTATTGCTGATTATTTAATGGAATTTGATAATCTTGAGATTAAAGAACCAATCCTAGATAATAATATAGATAATACCTATAGTTATGAACAAGCAATTAAATACTTAGAAAATACTTTTAATAATCGTAAAAATGAAGAACAAAATCAACTATATTTAATAGGCTTTTTGTTTAAATATTTATTAAAAGACCAAAAAGATAGTAAGCAATACATTGAACAAATAAACAATCTTGTAGCGCTTATTAATAACTATAATAATATTTTTGCCAAAATTAAATTTTTTAAAGATATTGATTTAACATCACCTAAGAAATTTGTAGAAACAGTAAAAGAAAAAATAGATGATTTAGAAAAGATAAAAGTTGATACTTTAAAAGCGGATATTCATGTTTTCTTTAAATGTGAAAAAAAATTAAATGATTCCAATTATATAATAGCTTCTTCGAAAAAAAGTTGTATGCCAATAACAAATAATTTAGTAAATCCGGTAACTTTCATAGCAACTTTAAAGAAAAATGCCTTGTTTTATTTTTTACCAAATGAATTAGCGTTTGATATAACTAATGAAGAACAATTACAAATTAAAGAAAATAATCCTTTATTTATAATAAATGGTGAAAAAAATATCGTAAAAAATAAAAATTCTGATATAATAAAAGTAGCAAAATTTCAAATAGAACAAACTAGTTATAAAAATTGTATATTAGTAACAGATATCAAAAAAACATATGATGAACAATATCAAGAAATTATTATAGAAAGGATATAAAAAATGGAAAAAGAATATTTGGATAGTATAAGAAATGGTTTAAAAATATTAAGTAAGGAAGAAGTAGATAAAACAATTAGTGAAATTGAAAAACAAATAAATGAACGTTTAGCAAAAGAAGAAATAGCTGATATTTTAAAGAGTATGCCAACAGCTCAAGAACAAATAAATGAATGTTTAAAAAAACATGGTATTGACCCAAAAATGGTAACAAAAAACTCTAATTTTATAATAAGTAAATTTGAAGAGTTATTTAAAGTTATTCAAAATATGGTCGAAATAATGAGTAAAAATAACTTTAAAAGTAATTTAAAGATTGTTGTTGATTTATTAATTCTTTTTGCTTTAGTGTCTTTGTTAAAAATACCTTTTATATTAATTAGATATTTAGGTGAATCATTATTACAATATTTAAAATTACCTATGATTATTGATATATGGTCAATAATAATTGAAATTATATATATAATATGTGGTATTATGTTTTTTATGAATGTGTATACTAAGTGGTTTAAAAATTTAAAAGTTGGAGAAGTAAAAGAGAAAAAAGAAGAAAAAATAGAACAACCAAAACAATTAGGAGAAGATTTAACTTCCATATCATTAAGTGATAAAAAAGATAAGTAAAAAATTGACTAAAAACTCGTTGACGGGGGAGGGGTATTATATAGTACAATAAAAGAAGATACAGAGGTCTTCTTTTATAATGAAATTAAATAGTAGTAACAAAAAAATATATGTCCTAATAATTTTAGTAATAATAGGGTTTGTTATTTTTACTTTTGGCATAACTTATGCTTTTTGGCAATATACAAACACTCAAACAGGAGAGAAT
>CANQPR010000006.1 GCA_947625715.1 uncultured Bacilli bacterium | reverse complement strand
TCAACATAATTATTTGGATTACTTCCTATAAATCGTAAATTATTGTCATCAGTTCCATAATTATTCAAACTTTCTTTTCCATCATAGGCTAATTCACTCGGTCTTTCCTTTTGTAAATTTATTAAATATTCTACTGCACTATTGCCAAAATAAAGTTCACATTTTGTTCCTTGTTCATTTAAATTGGTAACAATCGGTGCCCATAAACTATCATGCCATTTAACACTTGCATTATTACTACACTTAGAACTTAAAAATGATACTCCTTCTTCTTTTTTAGGAATGGTACTAACATTTTTGCCATTATTATAAAACGAGAAAATAACATCGCCACTTCCTTCATAGATGAAGTTTCCTTCCATTACCTTAAAAGATTTTTGTACTTTAAAATTGGCAAATGTTTTTTCTAATATTATTCCACCAATAAAAAGAAGAATAGCACTAATTATAATTATTATTTTTTTGCTATTCTTTTTTTCTTTATATTGACTTAATTTCATAAATATCAACTCTATTCTTGATATTTATTTTATAATAATACCCCCCCCCGTGTCAATATAAAAACAAAATTTATCTACAATAATGGGAAAAGCATATTAATTAATAACATAAATTTATCAGAAAATAAAAAGACAATAAAAGTAGCAGAAATCAAAAATGGACCATACGCTACTTCATGAGAAGATGACGATATTAAACTATAAGTTGCATAAGGTAAAGCCAAAAAAGTAGAAAGAATGATTGCCGTTAACCCTAGCTGTAAATCAAGAGTTAATCCGATTAAAAATGATAATTTTATATCGCCACCACCTAAAGCTTCTCTTTTAAACATTTTTTTCCCTAAAAGACTCATTAAAAACATTATAATAAATAAAATTAAACCATACAAAATACTTAAGAAAGATTTTTCGATTCCTAAATATATAACTTTAATAATAAAAATAAAAATACTACTTACTATTAATGTTGAATCTAAAATTATCATATATTTAATATCAGTTACAAAAATAATATATAACAAAGATAGTAATACTATTAAGATTAAATATTGATAGGTAAAACCATATAAAATATAAAATATACTAAATAATACTCCTAACGTTACTTCACCAAATAAATTTAAAAAAGAAATTTTTTCTTTACAATAACGACAACGTCCTTTTAAAAATATAAATGATAAAATGGGAATTAAATCATACCATTTTAATATATGTTTACATTTATCACAATGACTTCTTGGTTTAATTATTGATTCATTATTAGGAATTCTTTTTGCTACTACATTGTAAAAAGACGCTAAAAAAGAACCAATAATAAAAAAGAAAATTATATTATATATTTGCATAAAACCACCCTATATTTTAATTTCATTCATTATACTAAACATTGGAATAACAACTGCTAAAATAATAATACCCACAATTAGTGAAAGTAATATTATCATGACAGGTTCAATGAATGCTTTTAAATTATTAACACAATTAGTATGCATTTGTTGATAATAATTACTAACCTTGTTCATCATTTCTGGCAATTCTCCAGTTTTTTCTCCAGTAACAATCATTTGATAAGCATCATTTGGAATAGCAAAATGATTTTTAAAAGAAATGGATATTTCTTTACCATCTAAAATATTTTCAATAGTATTATACATTATTTCTTTGTAAACTTCATTAGTTGTTAATTTACTTAGTATTTCAATACTATCGGTTATAAAGACATTATTTTTTAAAAGAGAGGCAAAAGTTTTAGTTAATATTGTTACTTCATTATATATAATTATTTTGCCAATAACAGGTATTTTCATTAAAAGGGTTTGAATAGTTTTTCTAAAACTTTGAATATTTTTATAAGCTATAATTAATAATATTATTATACTTATTATTATGGCAATGATATTTAAATAATTATTCTTTAAATAATTACTAAATTTTATTATGTTTAAAGTAAAGGTTGGAAGAGTCGCACTTGCTTCATCATACATAGTTACAAATTGAGGAATAACCCATATTAAAACAAAAGCGACTACTATAAGGGCAAAGAAAAGTATTACTAACGGATAAGTTAAGGCAGATATCATTTGTTTATGTGTTTGTTCTATTTTTTCATAATAAGTAGCCATGTCATCAAGAGTATCAATAATTTCACCTGTTTTTTCAGAAGCTTTAATCATATTAATTAATAATGGTGGAAATAATAAACCTTGTTTTGATAAAGACACGGAAAAACTTTCTCCCATTGATAATTCATACGCAATAGATTGAAAAGCTCTTTTATATTTATATTTACTAGTCATTTGAGTATTTAATATTTTTATAGCTTCTGTTAGTGTTATACCACTTTTTAAGTATGTAGATAATCCCGTTAGCCAAAAAACTAAATCTTTATTTTTAATTTTAGAGGCAAATATTGAATCATTACCATACATATAATTTAAATATTTATTTGTCTCAATTTTATAAACTGTATAGTTATTTTGAACTAAATAAGTATGAATATCTAACTTGGAATATCCACTCATAATACCTTTTAAAAAATGATTATTTTCATCTTTTATTAAATATTGATATACATTTGCTTTTTCACTTCTTTGGGATTTATCATTTTTAAGTTCATTTTCTAATTCTATTTTAGTTTTTTCTAATTTAGCTAATTTTTTCTTTGACATATATTGATATGAAAATAATTCTTTTATATCCATAGTAAGAATATTGTGAGTATTATTTTTTTTATCTAAACCAAGGATATGCTTTGGCGTATCAATAAAAATAAAATTTAGTCCTCTTTGAAAATATTTAAATATATAAACAATTATTAAAGGAAAAAGGCTTATCATTGATTTAGTTTTAATAGATTTAGGAGAACTTATCTCTTTATTTATTTGTTTATTCATAAATTCTCCATCCTCCTTACTCTTATCAATATTATAGCATTATTAAAATAGGAAGACAATTAATTATTTTTTATACTGTTAATTTATATGGATTAGTTATCGTTCCATATGTTGGGTCATCATTAGGTTCTATTTTGACATTGGAATTTAGATATAGTGTTGGTCTTATTTCAGAGACATTACTCATAACTGCATAACCAACACGATTAGAAAACAAAAACATATAAGAACCACTTCCATAATAAGGACAAGGAGTAATAGTACCTTCTGGATGATTTGCAAACAACCAATCATTTAAAGCACAGATTGTATTATAATTACTATCAATCCAATTAATCATAGTCTCGTTCAAACAAGTTTGTCTTTGTTCTCCACCTACTGCATAACCATAATCTGAAGGGTAGATTAAACCAATATATCCAAGCCAATTGGTTGTCCTTTCTACTGTATCTGAACAATTGCCGTAATCTCTTTGACAGATTATACCATTGTTTTCACCTCTCTCTTTTATATATGAATAACTTGGTGTCATATAATTAATTTTATTATTTGCTTGTATCGTTCCTAAATTCCACTTTACCTTACTTACCATAGCCCTTGAATTATCATTTAAACCAATACTCTCCCATTTCGGACATGTTACAACTGCATTACGAGCACCATTACAACAGGTACCTCCTGCTTTTTTATTATAATAATTTTCATTTAAAACTTTCTGTATATCTGATACACTCCATTCGTTTACTCCATAACCGTTATTTTCACTTTCACTTGAAGAATCCAAACTATATTCTCCTATACTATCCCTTATTATTTTTAGGTGACTTCCTGTATTACCAAATTCATCTTCTATATTATTCATAACGCCTATGATTCGCCACATAGAGTCACCTGCTGAATGAACTTTTTCACAATATTCATTATAAGATGAAGCTCTACATTCTTCTACCGTTTTAAAATCTTTATAATTACTTGTTTTATAACTATATTCATATCCTCTATACGCATCTTCTTCATAAAAATCATTATTAAAACTTACATAATTGTCTGGGTCTGCTCCAATAAAACGTAAATTGTTATCATCAGTTCCATCATAAATTAATTGACCTTCTTTTTTATCTATCAAATTTTCCAAAGCATTATATAAACCACTTCCACTACCTTTTTTAAAATATATATCACACTTAGTTTTACTCGTTGTTAAATTTGTTACTAAAGGAGCCCATTTTCCACTATTCCATTCTATGGAAGCTTTATTATTACATTCACTTTTTTCATAAACATAACCTTCTTCTAATGTAGGAATACTAGTAACTTCTTGATTATCTTTATAAAAGGCGAATATTACATCACCACTACCCTCATAGATGAAATTGCCCTCCATCACTTTAAATGTTTTTTGCATTTTAAAGTTGGCAAATGTTTTTTCTAATATCATTCCACCTATTAAAAAGATGATGGCCACAGCAACAATTATTAATTTTTTATAATTCTTTTTCTCTTTATATTGATTTAATTTCATAAATATCATCTCTATTCTTGATATTTATTTTATAATAATACCCCCCCCCCTGTGTCAATATAGAAGTTGCTGAAAAAGTCCAAAAATTTTAAAAATTGAAAAATTTGATTTTTTTAATTCCCACTTTGATGCTCAAAATAGCATGATTTTTAATAATTGCTCCCACTTTTGGCACATATTTAATCAAAAATTGGGATTTGATTTTTTCATAATTTTAATTTTACACAAAATGTATACTTTTTCAGCAGCCTCGTCAATATAATTTGTGGCAATTTCTTATAACTTTTCATATATTATTAAAAAGGGATGATTACTATGTTTCCTAATCCTGGGATTACACCAGTAGCAAGATTGATTTCTAATCTTAATCGAACTTTATCTTTTGCCAATCAAGTAATTCCTTTATATGTTAAAGCTAAACCGATGATTAAAAACGCTAAAAGTGCTTATCAAGTTGCTAAAGCAATGCTAGAAAAACCTAAAACAGTAACAAAAGTAAATACTACTACTGAAAAAAAGAACATAGCAGAAATTAAAAAAGAAGTCGTTAAAACTTCTAATCAGCCAGTATTTTTTCTTTAGATAAATACTTATTTAATATGTTTATTTTATTTTGAATTTCCTTTATTTTTTCTTTTTCATTAGATGGAATTTTTTTTAATAATTGTTTTTGATGGTCTATTTCTTCTTCATAGTACCATAAGTTTTCTTTTGAATAAAGACCATAGTATAATTCATCATTACTTAATTTTTGAGCTTTTTTTTCATAAACCATTAGATGATAATTTTGCTTTTTTTCTTTAATAACTATTTCTTTTATTAAACACCAATTATTTTGATTCATGTAGGTGCGCATTTGATAATAATCATTATTGGTTTGAATAATTATTTTTTTTATAGGTTTTAGTTTTTCTTGGTTGCTTAAAATATTTTTTATTGTTGTATATCCCATGCCAGCAATAACTAAAGTATTGTAATCAAAAGTATCAATGTTATTTAAGCCATCAGCTTGTTTGAGAATAATATTATTTTCTAAATGATATTTTTGAATATTTTCTTTAGCTTTATTAAGGACTTTAGGATGAATATCTGTGGCTAAAACTTTTTCTTGACCATTTAAAATTAATTTTATTGGTAAATAAGCATGGTCAGTACCAATATCAATTACTTTGTCTGATGCTTCAATTAAAGAAAGAATAGTTTCGATTCTTAGGCTATTCATTAATCGTTTAAAAAGTCCTTTAATTTTTTTGCACGGGATGGATGTCTTAATTTCCTTAAGGCTTTGGCTTCTATTTGTCTAATTCTTTCTCTTGTAACATTAAATTTTTTGCCAACTTCTTCTAGTGTGTGACTTGTTCCATCTATTAATCCAAAGCGAAGTTCTAATACTTCTTGTTCTCTTTCTTGTAAGGTACTTAAAACTTCTCTTATTTCTTCTTTTAAGATGGCATTTGTAGCGTATTCTTCAGGAGTCATACTATTAGGGTCTTTGACAAAATCGCCTAAATGAGAATCATCCTCTTCACCAATTGGGGTTTCAAGAGATACTGGATCTTGACTTATTTTGATGACATCTCTTACTTTTTCAACTGATATACCCATTTTTTTGGCAATTTCTTCTTCGCTTGGTTCACGATTTAATTCTAGGGTTAATTGTCTTTGAATTCTTGCCATTTTATTAATAGTTTCAACCATATGAACAGGAACTCTTATGGTTCTTGCTTGATCAGCTAGGGCTCTAGTAATGGCTTGACGAATCCACCATGTGGCATATGTGGAAAATTTGTAACCTTTGTCGTAATCAAATTTATCTACAGCTTTCATAAGGCCAATATTACCTTCTTGAATTAAATCTAAGAATAGTAATCCTCTTCCAACATATCTTTTAGCTATTGATACAACTAAACGAAGATTTGATTCAGCTAAACGATTTTTGGCTTCTTCTTCTCCTTTGGCAACTCTAATTGATAACTCCATTTCTTCTTCAGCATTTAAAAGAGGAATTCGCCCTATTTCTTTTAAATACATACGCACTGGGTCGTTAATGTTCATGTCTTTAGTTATTTCCGTATCACTTAATATTAGAGAATTTACTTCGTCGCTTCCTTCTTCATCTTCTTCACCAACGATTTCAATATGGTTGGAAACTAACTCATTATATAAAATGTCTAGGGAATCATTATCAACATCTAAGCCTTTCAATGAACTAGCTAATTGTTCATAAGTAATTTTACCTTCTTTTTTTCCTAAGGCAATTAATTCATTTTTCCGGTCTTCAAAAGATTTTATTTCACTAACATTTTTTACAGTCTTTTTAGGCGCAACTTCTACTAATTCAATTTTATTTTCTTTTATTTCATCATGAAATTTAAGAGAATTTTCTTCATTTACTTTACATTCTCTTAGCATTTCTGCTACTTCTCTAATAAGTAAGTATCCATCTTTTTTTCCTTTTTCAATTAACTCCCTTTTCTTCATTTCAAATTTAGTCATTATTCACACTTCTTTCTTTTTTTAATTCATTTTTTTGCCGACATAATTCTGTCATTTTTAAACCGATTTTTATTTTGGCATTTATATCTAATGATTCTTTTAATTGTTTTTTTAAATCTTTTATTTCTTTTTCAATCATAATTTCTTTCATCATTAATATTGATTCTTCTATATTATTTTCGGTTATATTTTCATCTTTTATACTATTAGTGATTTGTAAAATATCATCTTTTATGGGTGATAATTCAGCATAGCTTAAGAAATCAACTAAAGATATGGTTTTATTTTTTTCATAGTAGTCTATTATTTCATTAGCCACTTGACGATGTTGTTTTTCTAAAAAATAATTAAGTTCTTTTTGATACATTTTAATAATTTTTAAATCACTCATCATTCCATAAAGAATTCTTTGGGCACACATTAAGTAACGACTTTTTTTGGGTGGTGATTCATTTTTTATATTTTTTTTAACGATGGTTGGTTTTATTTCACTATCTAGTTGTTCTTTTAGTAAGTCATAGGATAAATCATATTCTTTAGCTAGTTTTTTGATTGTTATTTCTTTAGTTAAGTTATCATTGTTATTTAATGATTTTATAACTTCTTTAATATAACTAGCTAAGTCTTTAGCATCATTTAAATTTTTATTATCTTTTAAATAATTTAATTTGAATTCTAAGAAGGATATGCTATGGGTAATTTCATCTTGCATGGCTTCTTTACCATAGGTTTTGATAAATTCATCGGGGTCTTTGGCATTGGTTAATCTTACAACTTCAAGTAAAATATTGTTTTTTTCTAGTAATAAGCCATTTTGATAAGTGTTTATTTTTCCTGCTTGATCGTTATCGAGCATTAATATTATTTTAACTCTTAGTTTTTTTATTAGTTCTATTTGATCGTTTGTTAAGCTTGTTCCCATTAAAGCTACTGTATTTTGAAAACCACTTGCACTCATTCTTATTGCATCCATGTTACCTTCAACAATAATTAAAGCTTTTTTTTGATGAACATATTCTTTAGCGCGATGGTAATTATAAAGGATTTTGCCTTTTTTAAAAAGTTTAGTTTCTTTGGTATTTAAATATTTAGGTGTATCATTATCTAAATATACTCGGCCTGTAAAACCAACAACTTGTCCTTCAATATTTTCAATAGGAAACATTATTCGATTATGAAATAAATCATAGGTTTCAAAATTATTTTCTTTAACAAGACCAAGGTCTTTGATAGTATTTATATTTTTCTTTTTCTTTTGCAAAAATGTTGTTAAAGAGTTATCGTTTAGGGATAATCCTATATTAAATGTTTTAATTATTTCATCAGTTATATTACGTTTTTGTAAATATTCTTTAGCTTTAATTCCATAGCTAGACATAATATTATTATTATAAAATAAAGATGCTAATTGCATTATTTCATATTCATCTTGATATTTATTTATATAAGAATTATTTTTTTGATAACTAAAATCCATACCAATTTTATTAGCAACAATACTAACGGCTTTTAAAAAATCGATATTTTCATATTCTTTGACAAATTGAAATACATTACCTCCTGCTCCACATGAAAAGCATTTATAAAGTTGCTTTTCCCTACTGACACTCATGGAGGGAGAATGGTCTTCATGAAAAGGACAAACACCGAAAAAATTTTTCCCTTTAGGTATTAAAGGAATATAGCTACTTATTATTTCGACAATATCAGCATTTTGTCGAATTTCTTGAATTCTTTCTTGTGATATGTTTGCCATTAATCCTTTGCCTCCTATATATATTTATTTCCTTAAAAATGACAAAATCCTTTTTTTTAATTAAAAAAATTGTCAAAATATACATTTTTTTGTACATTTTAACAATTACTTTACATAAAATACCACTATTTTACAAAAATTGCAAGATAATATACTTGTTGATTTAGTTTTATTTTACTACAAGTAATTAAGACTAAATATTTGTTATTTGGAAAATCTATTTTTAAAGTACCATCTTTTTCTTTATAATTTTTAGAAGTAATTTTATAAGTTGCAATTTGATTATTGGTTTTAATATAAACTTCATCATTTATTTGTAATTCTTCTAATCTTTTAAAAAGAGAGATATCAGCACTTCCAGAATGACTGGCTAACATAAATCCTCGATTATCATTTTGAGGTTTTATATACATTAACCCATAATCAACACTATTTAATTTTTCATTATCTTTATAAAACGGGGCAAAAATATTTATTTTAGGAATTATTAGGGTATAATTTTCTTTGGTATTTTGATATTGATTAGTAAGCGTTTTATTTATTACTTCTTCATTAGTTGGTTTTCCTATTCCCCCTAATTTATATATAAGAATGAGAAAAAGAAAAATTTTAAAAACTAAATTTCTTTTTAACATAATAAATGCCATTTATACAAATAATTATTTCTAAAAAAGGCCATTTGTTTTTTAAAGTATTAGGAATATTTTCAAAGACAATTGGTTCTGGCTGTACCTCTTCTTCCTTTTTCTCTTTTACTAGAAAAGTGTATTTATTAATTTTTTCCGATGGAAGACTTTCGTCATCAGAGTTTTCATAACCATAGATATATAAATCATTATTTGGCATGACGAATGAATCATTAATAATTTGGATTTCTAAAGGGAAAACAAATCTTTCATAATCATTATAGTGTGGGATTTTTATTATCTTGCCATATTTACAATGTTCTAAAGTGGCTATAGTATGAAAATTTTTATCTACTAAATAAACGTTAAAAGCATCTTTTTTGACAATCGGAATAATCGTGATACTTTCGTTTGGCCTTTCAATAACATTATCGTAAACATATTTTAATTGGCCACTTTTTGTTATAGTAAGATATGCGATAAATTCATAATCTTCATCTAACTTAGCATTCAAAATAATGTAGTCTTTAGAAAATAATTCATCATATAAAGTATCATAGGTAACACTGATGCCTGTAGTTTTTTGAATAGTAATTTTTTTATCAATTTTAGTAGTAATACTTATAGTGACATCATCATCTGGCATGATAAAGGTATTATCTTTTAGAGGTATTTTTTCGTTTTTACTATTTAAAACAATAATTTCATCTAATAAATATCCATCTTGGACAATGGGGTTAAGCACTACTAATTCATTTACAGTAGCACTTTTAAGATTGTTTAATTTTACTAAGTCATTTTCGATGATGGTAATATTCTTAAGTTTCGGTTTTGTTTTTACAATAATTAAAATGTCACTACTAGGCATGATAAAGGAATTATTTTTTACCTCTATTTCTTTATTATCTGCTAAAACGGTGACTTTATCTAAAACTAAGTTACTAGGAAGAGATATATCAAAACTAACAGTTTCTAAATACAGGGCTTGTTTTTTAATATTTAATTTAACGAATGACTCTAATTGCGTATTTATATTATAAGTATTTTTATTTATAATAGCCGTTATTACTACATCTTCATTAGGCATGATAAAAGAGTTGTCTTTAACTATAATTTTCTTATTACTTGCACTTGTAACGTTTATTTGTTTTAAACTATATCCTTTAGCTAAATCATAATCTATTTTGATATTTTCATTTTTAATACCCGTCGTTTTACTTTTAATAGTTATTCCATTTTGGTTAACAATTTTAATATTATAGTTTTTTTCTTTAGTTTCAAAAATAAGAGTAGGATTTTTAATTTTTGGTTCACTGACATATAAGTATGTTGGTTGAGAAGTTCCTATATAGTAAGTTGTTTTTTTCTTCTTTTCTTTAACTGTTGGTTCAAAAATATACTTTTTTGCTTCCCTACTTTTGACATCTAATTGATTGGTTTTTATATTATCTGTTTCTATATCTAAAAAGTTATAATCACTTGTTTGATATAATCCTAAATCAATTGTTTGCCAAGTATCAGTCGTTAAATTATAATTTAGTGTATCAGTTTGTAATAAAGCACTACTTTCTTTTATTATTTCTTCTTGTAATTTTTTTATTTCTTCTTCATGAGTTAATATTGTAAATTTTAAAGAATTTATTTGAGCAAATCTTTCATATATATAATATTGCACAGCCACTCTTCTTAAAAAATTTTCTTCTTTTACAACATTCCCTTTAGTTGTTAAATATATGGCATTATGAATTATATCATCATTACAAACACCATATTCTTCTTGAGTCATATATCCATCATATGAATTTTGTTTTTTACTAGGTTCTAATTTAAAAAGAGGTGTATGGTCACTTTTGTTTTCATATAATACAAGGTCATACTCTTTGTTATTTAAAGAAAATTTATAATCTGTATAAGTATTTTCAATCATATTCATTGTGATGGCTTTAGCATTAGAAATATTTAAGACTAATACTAGTAGTAACCCTATTCTTTTTAATCTTTTAATTAATTGTTTATTCATTTTTTCTCCTTCTATCAAGGAGTAGTTCTTTTAAGCAATTGCTATTTTAACAGTTTTTTAAAAAAAGAAAAGTCATTTCGCTTTTTTCGACAAAATTTGTTGATAGTAATAAACAGATTAATTAAAAATACTGCGATAAAAGGGCCAATTAAAGGATTATAAAATCTCGTACAAACAAAGATTAATAGTCCACTTATAAGAGCATATAGATATTGATTTTTCTTTTTAATTGGTGAATATTGATTAAGCGGTAAAATATAAATTAAAAGAAAAAAGATATGAGAATTTAACAAATTAATTAATAAATTACTATTACTAGTAAGGATATCAAAAAGACAACTACTTATTAGATATGTAAAATAAGCTATAACAGGTATTTCTTTTTTGTAATAAAATTTAGTGGAAAAATAAAAGTAAGATAAAATCATGATTATAATACTTGTTATACAAATACCACCAACATTAAAACCTAAAAAAGTATCAATAATTCCATAAAAATGAACTGAGTTAGCTTCTAAAGAATTAAAAAAAGAAGGTTTTAAAAAAATTAAAAATAAGAATAAATAACAAATAATAGGATTAATTTTTAAAGAAAGATAATGATTTAATATTAACCAAATTAATAAACTGGGAAGAAATATTACAAAGGATATTTGAGGTGGCATACAAACACTTATTAAAAGAGCATATAAAGAATATTTTTTCTTTTGTTTAAATAATTTATCTAGTACATAGCCCATTAAAAAACTACTGATTGTTAAAATAAGTGGTTTAAATAAAAGAAAATAATTTCCATTATAAATTTTTATTCCGTTTTTATAAAAGCCAAAAAGTATTAAACAAAATAAAGATATATAAATACTATTTATTAAATTTAATTTTGGTTCTTCATAATGATTTATCATATTAACCCCCCTTTTTCCCAAGATTTATATAACTAGGACAAATAAAGTCACATAAATAACATGATATGCAGTTTTCCATATTTTCATTCAAAATGGGATTACAATTTTTTGGACATACTTCAACACATTTGCCACAACTGATACAAGGTTTAGTTTGGTTTTTATTATTATTTATTACAAGGATACAAGAAGTATCTTTATTTATTATAACTTCTTGAACTTTTTTAGTATTAAAACCTAAAAAATGATTTTCTAAAACATTTTCAATTTTTTCGTTAGGGTAATATTCACTTATTATTTCTTCTAATGAACAACCTATTTTAACTTTTATAACTTGGGGTTTTTGAATATTACCAGTTACAGTAATTAGTCTTTCACTTAAAGGTCTTTGATTAAACATTATTTCATATAACTCTATTATTTCTATAGTATTAAATAAATAATTATTTTCTAAATCAATATAATCTTTTAATATTTCTTTATTAGCAATAGGATAAACATTAGGCATGATTTTAATTGATATAAATGGATAAGTTCCTAATACTTTATTAAAGGCGATGATACTTTCAGAATCACTGTCTTTTAATAAAAGAATGACACTTATTAATTTTAAATCAAGACGAATAGCATCTAAGCAATCTAATATTTCGGTAGTAAAGTTTAAATGATAAAAAGTATTAGTTGCATCATAAGGATTATCAAAAAGACCATTGTAATATAAAATATTGCCTTTTTTATGAGTTATTTTAATATTTATTTTTTTAGCACAATCAACTATTGTTTTATCATTATCTTTTTTTCTTCTTTTTTTACTTTCTTTAAAATCATTTTCAATAACTAAATAATTTTTATTATTTATAGTTGTGACATTGGTAATTTTTCCACTTACAGGTGCATATAAAAACTCACTTTCAATTATTAAGTCCCCCTTTTTAACTATTCTTGATTGTAAAATTAAATTTTGATTATTAAAAGGTAAAAATATTTTTTTAGGGCTTAAAAATTCTGCAATGTGACTACTAACTTGAATATTTATATTTTTAGGAATTTTAAATAATTTTTTCATACTTACCACTTAAGTGTATTATACTATGGATAATTTAAGTTGTAAATTAAGGAAAGTAAAAACTATTAATTAAAAGATACACCACTCCATGATGGATGAACATTTTCATCTGGTTTGTTTGCTAGGCAACTTGCAAACATCCATGTTGTCACAGCTAAAGAATTGTGAACAAAATTTTGTCCATATGTAATTTTCGTTAATTTTCTTGCACCTGCAAACATGTTCTTCATATTTGTTACATTACTTGTATCAAAGCTACTTAAATCTAATTCTTGTAAACTTTCATCTTCAAAAAACATTTCCCCCATATCTGTTACATTACTAGTATTCCAATTACTTATATTTAACTGCTGTAAACTATTGGCTTTATAAAACATATCATACATATTTGTTACACTGCTGGTATCAAAATTTTCACCAAAAATTACAGCTTTAAGTTTTTTTGTTATGGAAAACATACTATTCATATTTGTTACACTACTTGTATCAAAGCTACTTAAATTTAATTCTTGTAAACCTTCGTCATCATAAAACATACGACTCATATCATTTACATGTCTTGTGTAAAAATTACTTAAATCCAATTCTTCTAGATTAATCATTCCATTAAACATGCCACTCATATCTATTATGTTACTGGTATATAGGTTTTCCATTCCTTCTATTTGAGTTACATTAAAAAAACCGTTAAATAAATATGAACTATCACTGTTTAAATCTATTCCACCCTCCCCTTGTAAATATCCGATACAATTAGTATCTCCTGTATCACATACAACATAACTTTCTACTGAGCCATCTTTTTTTTCACTTTCATCAAATGGTCCATGTACTATTTGTCCTGCTCCAGCTACTTTTTTATTTTTTATTGTTTCTATTACTATCTTTGTTAAATTGCTTTTATAATTCCACATTCCTTCTCTATCAGATGCGCCTCCAGCCTTTCTTAATGTTCCAGCTTTCACAAAATAAAGATTACATTTAGTTTTCGTTTTAATTAAGTTTCTAATATTTGGGCCCCATTCATTTTTATCCCAATTTATCTCTGCATCATTGTCACAAGAGCTTTTGTTAGCATAAAAAACATAACCACTATCTTTGCTAGGCATGGTTCCAACATCTTTACCATCTTGATAAAAGGCAAATATAATATCGCCACTTCCTTCATAGATGAAGTTGCCCTCCATTACCTTAAATGATTTTTGCACTTTAAAATTGGCAAATGTTCTATCTAATATTACTCCACCTATTAAACCAACAATCACAAGAGCAATTGCAATTATTTTTTTATGATTCTTCTTTTCTTTATATTGACTTAATTTCATAATAAATACCAACTCTATTCTCAGTATTTATTTTATAATAATACCCCCCCCTCGTGTCAATATTTTTAAATTTGTGTTTTTAAAAAATTAATCACTTACTAATCTAAATGGATTATTTATACTTCCATAGTCTTCACTTGTATCTTCTTCTATTTTAACATTGGAATTAAGATAAACTGTAGGATTAATGCTATCAGCTTCATAAACCGTTCTACTATTATCTATACCAAGGCAATGGTTGTATTTACTAAATTTTTCAACTTTAGAGCCTGAAGCCACTTGGTTATTACTATTATTATAACTACATACTGGAGTAATTGTGAAACCTGTAGAGACATTACTTATAATCCAATTTTCTTTACAATCATCTCTACCATTAGAACTATTAAAATCAACTTGCATACAACTTAATCGTGATTCTCCTCCAATAGCAAAAAGAAAATCACTTGGATACATTAAACCTACATATCCCATCCACTCTGTCGTCCTTATTTTTGAATCAAGATGAAGTGTAATATAAGATCTTTTAATTCCGGTACATAGTCCATCATTAAGACTTCGTTCTTGTTTATACATATCATATGGTGCTCCTGTACCAGTAATAGCTCCGGTATTCCATTTTATTTTACTTATCATTATTCTTGCTTCATCGTTTAAGCCAATATTTTCCCATAAAGGGCATGATTTTTCTTTATTGTCACTACCTTCATAACATTTACCACCGGCTTTTTTACTATAATAATTTTCATTTAAAACCTTTTCAATGGCAGAATCGCTCCACTCATTTGCTCCATCACCATTATCTACACTGCTTTCTGATGAATCCCAACTATAGATTCCTATACTATCTCTAATTATTTTTAAGTGACTTCCTATACTGCCATATTCATCTTCTATATTATTCATGACTCCGATAATTCGCCAGGTCTCATTATTAAACTCAACATAATTATTTGGATTACTTCCTATAAATCGTAAATTATTGTCATCTGTTCCGTAATTATTCAAACTTTCTTTTCCATCATAGGCTAATTCACTCGGTTTTTCTTTTTGTAAATCTATTAAATATTCTACTGCACTATTGCCAAAATATAGTTCACATTTTGTTCCTTTTTCATTTAAATTGGTAACAATCGGTGCCCATAAATTATCATACCATTTAACACTTGCGTTATTACTACACTTAGAACTTAAAAATGATACTCCTTCTTCTTTTTTGGGTATAGTACTAACATTTTTGCCATTATTATAAAACGAGAAAATAACATCGCCACTTCCTTCGTAAATAAAGTTACCCTCCATCACTTTAAATGATTTTTGTACTTTAAAATTGGCAAATGTTTTTTCTAAAATTATTCCACCTATTAAGAAGATGATAGCTACAAAAACAATTATTATTTTTTTACTTTTCTTTTTCTCTTTATATTGATTTAATTTCATAAATAAAAGAAGACCTCCATATCTTCTTTTATTATATTATATAATACCCCCCCCCCGTCAAGGATTTTGACTTATTTTTGTTTCCAGTAAGTTGTCATTCCACAAGGGAGAATTAAATTACTATTCTTGACTTTGATGCCTATTTCATCTGATGATATTAAACCAGGATATTTTTTTAAAATAGTCTTTTTTAATAAATCTTCAATAATCGTCATAGATAAACCGGTACTATAAGAATTAACTAAAAATAATACTGGATTATCAGTTAATATTGAGGTACATAAATTAATTAATTCATTTAAATTTTTTTCTATGGACCAAACTTCATGTTTATTTCCTCTGCCAAAGCTTGGTGGGTCCATTAAGATAATATCGTATTTATTACCTCTTTTTATTTCTCTTTTAACAAATTTTAAACAATCATCAACAATATAACGAATTGGTTTATCTTCCAAATGATTTAAATAAACATTTTCTTTAGCCCAGTCAACCATTCCTTTTGAAGCATCAACATGAACGACTGATGCCCCACTTTTTAAGGCTACAACACTTGATGCCCCCGTGTAAGCAAATAAATTTAAGACTTTTAAAGGTCTTTTTGCTTGTTCTATTACTTCTTTTAATAAATTCCAATTGGTTGCTTGTTCGGGAAATAAACCAGTATGTTTAAAACCCATTAACTTTAAATTAAAAGCTAAATCATGATAATGAATTATAAATTTATCATATAAATTAGGATTAAATACTTCCCAGTTACCTCCGCCTGTATTACTTCTTTTATAATGAGCATCAATATTATTCCATAAATTATGATATTCTTCCTCTTCCCAAATTACTTGAGGATCAGGACGAACTAATTTTATTTTGCCCCAAAGTTCTAATTTTTCTTTATGCGCTAAATCAAGGATTTGATATTCATGAAAATCATCAACAGTTCTCATTTGATTCTTCCTTTAGTTAAGTAACTTAAAAAAGGGTCAAAAAATTCAATAATACCAGTAATTAAAATAAAATAACCAAAAACTATTATTTGGGTTTCTTCCCCATAAATAAAATTTAAACTTGAAATAACACCACTTAAAAGAAAAATAAATAAACAGGCAATTTGTAATATCCATAATTTATTTTTTTTATCGTGATAAAAATCAGCTTTTTTTAGTTTTACTAAGGCCATTAAGGCTGTCCAAAGTAAAATAGTCATGGCAAAATATTTAGGATTTGTTGTTACATTAATTACATAACTAATAATAGCTACAAGTAAAGAAAAAATAGCTTTTAGGGCACTAGTATAATCTTTTTCTTTTAGATTTAAACAAAAAATAAGTAAATTAATAATAGTATAAAGAACCATGGTTTCTAAAAATAAATATTTTAAATTAATTATTTTTAATAAAGGACATATAAGTAAAAATAATCCATTTAAAATTAAAAATATAGCACATATAACTTCTTTTTTTAAGCTTTTTAACATAATCTCACCTTGTAATAATCATAACGAAAAAAATTATGATTGTAAAGTATTTTTAGTAACCAGCATTTGTCAAATGATTTGTCATTTTTAAACTTATATTTTTAGTAAAAGGATAAGTATATTTATCAGTATTCGTAATATTAGGCGCGATAACAATCATGCTATATTTAGGATTATCTTTAGGATAAAAAAGAGCTACAGTCGAATTGATGGTTTTTGTATCTACGACATTATCTTGGTCACTATCATAAAATGTTTCACTGGTTCCTGTTTTTCCTGCTACATCTAGGGAAAAATTTGCATAACTAGTGGCAGTTCCACCATGAAATACTTCATAAAAGCCTTCTATAATTCGGTCATAATACATATTATCTAGGTTAACTTCATTTAAAAGAGTGGGATTTTTTTTAGCAATATTAAGTTGCATTCTTTTCCCTCTTGATGCAATTGTATTAATATATTGAAATAATTCAAGGGGTGTATATGTGTCATATTGACCAATGGATAGATTTAATAATAAATCGCCACTGATTTTTTCACCAATCATACCTATTTTTTCATTTGGTAAATCAATATTAGTTAAACTTCCTAAACCATAGGTGGCAAAAGTTTGACGATAACTATTAAAATTATCAAGCGTCACATTAAAATCCATATTATAGTGGTATGTATTACCCGTACTTTTAATAGCCGTGATAAATTGAAAATAATTACTTGATGTTTTAAGGGCCGTAATATCATCAACATAACCTAATCTTTTATATGAACATTTTGAAGGTTGAGAATGAAGTTTTACACAAGAATCTAATATTTTTTGACCAATAGTTATAGCATTAGTTTGATAACCTACGGTACTACTAGCGCCTTTTACCACACTTCCCATTGCAAAAGATGATGTTAACATGGTAGGTGTTATATCATAAAAATTCTTATCATCTGAATATCTTAGACCACTAATAGCTAAAATATTACCTGTTAAAGGTTCGCCGATAATACTATATGCATCATGAAAATAAAGGGTTTGTTTTTTCTTTTTAGCCATAATTAATTCTTCTTTTAAAGTAGCTTGTAAAATCATTTGCAAAGATATATCAATATTTAAATAAAGGTCACTACCTTTTTCTTCTCTTTCTAAAAGGGTTAAAGAATAATCATCATTTACTTGATATTTAGCTTTTTTACCTTTTAAAACATCATCATAAATTTGTTCTAAGCCACTTGTTCCGACAATATCATTTAAACTATAACCATTATTTAAATATTCTTTGGTTTTTTCTTTGGGAATATTCCCTACAGTGCCAAAAATACTTTTTAAGGTTTCTTCATAAGGATATATTCTTTTAGAGGTTACTTTCATAGTTATTTGAGGTAAATTTAATTCAATTATCTTACTAGCTTGTTCTTCACTAATATCCATAAATAAATATTTATCTTCATAAAAATAACCTTCATTCATTAAATAATATAAATATATTTTCTTTTCTTCCATTTCGGTATAAGTTAAACTTGGAATACGCTCTTTTTTTAAGGCTTCTATTTCTTCTGTAGTTAATTTTCTTGCATTAAAAAGTTCTTTTTCTTCTTTGGTAATTAAATCATCACCATTATTGTTAGTTAGTAAATAATAATCTTGTTTCATTTTTTCCGTTATTTGGGCTTCATTTAAGTAAGGTGTTAATTGTTCGGCTATTTTTAATTCATCTATATAAGAAAGATTTTTATTTTTATGATAAACAATATTTAAAATACCAGTATTATCAACTAAAACATTCCCGTAGCGGTCTAAAATTCTACCTCTTTGGGGACTTTTTCCATATACTATTTGAGCAGTTTTCATAGATAATAATTGTTGATAGTAATTATGATTCGTTGTATTCATTTTAATTAAAACAACCGCAAAAAAGCTAAATATAGTAATAATTAAAAATTTAAATTTCATAAATACTCACCATTTATTAGTATTAATTTTTTCTTTTTTTTCATACACTATAATGGTGAAGAAAATGTTTGGTTTAATAAAAAGATATATGGAATTATTAACAATTGAGCAAGTAAAAGATTTTGCTTTGAAAAATAATGTTTTTTTAAATGAAAAAGAATTAGATTTTACGTATAAATTCGTGAAAAAAAATTGGGAAAGTATTTTAGCTAATCCCAATATGTTAAATTTAGAAAGATATAAAGATAATTTTAGTGAAGAAAATTATCATAAAATCAAAAAATTAATGGTTATTTATTATCAAAAATATGGTCATTATTTATAGTAGGCAATAATTTTTTCTAATAGTTCATGGTCAAATTGGCCTTGTCTTAGCATTTCAATTTCAAATTTATAAGGAGGATAAAGGCGCGATTTATCAGCGATGGTATTACCAACATAAGGTGTTTCTAGAATAATGGGTATATTTTGTAGGCGAGGATTTGTAATAACTTTTAAAAGATTTGTAAAACCAATGTAGCCAAAACCGATATTAGCATGTCGGTCTTTGTGTGATGCTAAAGGATTTTTACTATCATTTAAATGAAGACAATGAATTTTATCTAAACCTATTTCTTTTGCAAATAAATCAAGATATTGGTCAAAGTTTTCAATTGATACTCCAGAGTCAAAAAGATGACAGGTATCTAAACACACTCCAATTTCTTTATCGACATTGTCAATAATTGTTTTTAATTGCATTATATCCGTACCGCATTCGCTTCCTTTTCCAGCCATGGTTTCTAATAAAATCATACAAGATGTTGGGGTTTGTAATATTTTATTTAAAGCGGTTGCGATATTTTTTAAGGCTTCTTGTTTATCAATAGTAAGCGAACTACCAGGATGAATAACAATATATGATATTCCTAGTTGTTCGCATCTTTTTATTTCTTGTTTTAAAAATTCAATACTAAATTCCCATTTACGATTATCTAGGTTGTTTGCTAAATTAATTATATAAGGAGCATGACAAATAACATTTTTAAGAAGAATATTGTTTTCTTGCATTAATTTATGAGCTTCATTGGTTAAATTTTGATCAATTTTACTGCGCATGGTATTTTGAGGTGCACCAGTATAGAACATGAAGGTATTAGCATTATAGCTTAAGGCTTCTTTAACACTTCCTAGTAATTGCTCTTTACTAAAGCCAACATGACTTCCAATAATCATAATATCACTTCTTTCTATTTAAATTATAGCAATTAAAAAGCTCTTTTTCTAGAGCTTTTGTTATTCTCTCAATGTTCCGGTTTTATTACAATCAACTGTTGCTTGTTCTTCGTTTTTGCTTACCACGGCTCCATCACCTGTACCATCGGTTGTTAAATTGTCTAAGGTGCCATTTTTAACTAAGTATTCGCCACCAGTCATCCATATTTTATAAGAAGTTACCCCATCTGTAGTACTTACTAAAACACTGCCTTGATAGGTGCTAGCATCATTACCTTTTTTCTCATAAAATTCATGTTCTTTTAACCATGATATTGGATAGCAAACACTTTCAGATTTTACCTTTTGATTTAAAACATCAACTTGATAAGCCGCTTGAGCTGATTGAATTGCATAGCCTACTTCGGTTTTAAAAGCACCTTTTCGAGCCGTTTGCAAAGCTCCAAAAACACTTTGACCACCAATTAGCATGATAACTGCTAAAATAGCAATGACCGCTAGTAACTCAATCAATGTAAAACCTTTATTAGAAAATCTTTTTTTCATATCCTCACCTACTCTAGGATAATTATAGAAGAAAAAGAGGTTCATTGTCAAGTTAAAATCATTTGAGTCTTGATTATCATTTTATGATAAAAAAGCCTAGTTAAAACATGCATTATTCCGTTTTTTTATTTTGCTTTTTTAACGATGCTAATGCAATTTGTTCTTCTTTGATTTGCTCAATTCTTTTATCAATGATATCTTCCACATAGAGGGCTTGATCATGACAAGAAACTTTTAAACTTATTTTGTTTTTGTAAAGAGTTTTGATTCTTAATTCTTCACCTTCGTTTAAAATTAGAATTTTTTCATTTTTTTCTTCAATCAGTTTCACACTAGTCTTCCCTTTCAATTGAGATAAATAAATCATCATCAAAAAAATCTTTTAAATTAATTCCTAATCCATCACATATTCTTGCAATCGTCAACAATTTTGGGTTGTGCGACTTTCCTGTAATTAAATTTTGAATCGTACTTTGTGTCAGACAGCAAATAGTCGCCAACTTATTTGGTGTTATATTTTTTTCAACACAAATTTTAAGTATCTTGGTTGCAATTGAATCTGAGAGGTTCATAATATCACCTTACCTTAAAAAATTATACCAATAATTTGACAATCACAACTAACCACGCGTGGTTAACATATTTAAAAATTTGCAAATTACTGTGACTTATGTCTCTTTATCAATTACATCTTAACACTTATTGTGTAAAAAAAATGACGAATTATGTCAAGTTTTTAAAATTTTTTTTAACATTTTTTTACTCCTAAATAAACAATTTCTATATCATCAATTTGATTAGAAGTAGTAATGGGAATAGTAATTTTTAATATTTTTTGTTCATAATCGTCACTTGAGATAGTTACTTTTAAATTATTTAAATCATATTTATATGGTTTGGATAGTGAAAATTGATTTTCTGCATAAGATATTTGGTTTTCACTAACACTGATTTTCTTTTTCGTTCCATCTATAAATGGAATAGTTAAAGTATTATTTACAAATGTATCATTCATTTGGCACCAATCAAGACCAATATTTATTAAATCATCTTCAACAAGTTTTATAAACTGCAGACGATTTATTTCATTTTTTCTAGCGTAAGTTTTAGGAGTAGTATTATTATTTATATTATTAAAGATGCTTATTAAAAGAATGGTTACACTGCAAATTAATAACATTGTGGCTAATAATTCAATTAATGTTAAACCCTTATTATTCATATTCATCATCCATCCTTATTGAAGTTAAATAATCATAGCAATATTTATTTTCACAATCTTTTTGTTCTCTTACAACTAAATAATAGCCACTGTTTATTAATTTTGTCTGTTTTAAGTAATTGGTTATATATTTATCCTTACAAAAAGAAGAATTATTGTTCTGACAGTCAATATCACCTTTTATAATATAAATGTCTTTGATTTGAAAAAAATCTTTTAAATAGGCAAAAAAAGCGATATCACTTGGGGAAGATAAAAATGTTTCATTAACAATTGTTATATCTTCATTCGTTTTTATCATATCTTTATTTAATAGTTGTTTTAAATAATAAGCCTCATATATTTTACTTGGCTCATCATAATATAAATTTAAAGTTATTTTATTTAAATGATTAATATAAATCGAATAAATACTTAATACACCTGATAAAATAATAAAAATTGTTACAATTGTCTCCAGTAAAATAAAACCATTTTTTGGCAAATTAACCACCTACCCTTTATATTCTTTTATTTTCACTAATTAATTCTAAAGGAAGTGAAAGTTGTTTTATTCTTTCCATTATTCTTCCTGATTTTAAAATTTCTTCACTAGTATCTTTGGTTTTAAAATGATTTTCTAATTCTTCTAAGGTTAAATTAGATGTAAAAAAAGTTGTTTTGTTGTTATTCATTCGGGCTTGAAGTATAGTTCCTAAAACTTCATCTCTTGACCAGTCACTTACTTTTTCTGAACCAATATCATCAATACATAATAAATCAACTTTTTCATAATAACTTAATTTATCTTCGTAATCTGTCCAATCATTTTTTAAATCTCTTAATAATTCGGGAAAGTATACTAATTTGGTGGAAACGCCCTTTAAATATTCTAGTTCATTAAATAAAGCACTGATTAAGAAAGTTTTACCTGAGCCAAAGCTTCCTGATAAATAAAGACCTTTGGTATTTTCATTTAATTGATAATTTTCAGCAAATAAAATAATCCATTTAATAACCTTTAATCTTTTTTTATCATTGGTATGAATATCTTTTAGGCGAGCTCGCATATAAAAGGTGTTTTCTAAATTTTTTTCTCTTTTTTGGTCTTCAATTTGTTTGGTGTATTTACAAGGGGCATAAGAATAATATAACTGTTGATTTTCTTTTTGAATAACAAAACAGTGTCCTTTAAGAGAATTTTGACATTGAAACAGACCTTTACAATGGTGACAATTTTCATGTTCTAATATTTCTTTATTTAATTTAGAATTTAAATACATTGCTTCTTTTTTAGTTAATTGAAGTTTATTTACTAATTTATTAAAAGCTGGGTCTTTAATAGATTGAAGCAAATTTTCATTTAATTCTTTTTCTTCTTTGATTTTAAAGTTTATATTCATTTTTACACCTCTTATTGATATTTTTTGAGCATATTATTTAAATCTTTTAATTCTTCATCAGTCATTTGTTCTTTTTCAATGTTTTGTTTAAACCAAACAGGTACTTGACTAGTGGTATCTTTGTTGGTTTCTTTTTGAAATTTTTTAGAATATTTTTTGTGTTCTTTTTCGGCTGTTTCCATTGCTTCTTTGGCCGTTTTAATGCCTAGACGTTTCCATTGTCCTGCGATTGTTTCGACAAAGGAAGTATTTAGTTTGTTATTATTTTTCTTTAAAACATAATCAATTAAAACATTTGTAACCGCTGGTGTTAAGCCAATATCAATAACCAACATTTCCAATAATTTTAAATCTCTACTAGTAGGATTAGCATTTTGATATTTGGCTTTTAAAAAATCATAGGGACTAGTAGTTTCAAAAACTTCAATTATTCGTCCTTTTTTAGATGTATCACCACTAGGACTTTTTAAGTAATTAGGTTGAGTACGATAAACTAAAGTTGGCAATTTCCCTTGATGATTGTATTGATAGTATTTACGAGTTTGAATACGCAAAGAATCTTTATCAATAAAGCCTTTTTCATTTAAAGTCATTCGTAAAATTTCAATCATTTTTAAAGTATCTAAATTATAGATGAAAGCTAATTGATTCATTAATTCTTTATTTTTTTTGGTAAAAGTTCTTTCGTTTAATATGCCCTTTGGTAAACTAGATATAATTAGGTCAAAATCAACTTGGTCAGTGATATTTAAAGGTTTTATGGTTCTTCCTTTAGCACTAAAAGATGGAATGGTACTACTGGTTTTATATACTTGTTCAAATGATGAGGTTATTTCTTCATAATTTTTTAAATCAAATTTCATTATTTGATATTCTTTTTTTAATAATTCATATTCATAAGAACCAATATTGTTATATAAAACAACGTTAAATAAAGGGTTAGCGAAAAATTCTTTGGCATTTAGGGGTGAATATAATTCATAAATATAGTTATTGGGTTCTTTTCTTTCTACATAAGTTCTTATTAAACCAATGGCTTCTAAAGTAATTCTTGCTTGTTTAATGGGTTCTAAACCACTTTTTAAAAGGGTCATTAGATGATGATGAGTATATTCGATACTTACAATTTGATAACGGTCTAAATCACGCCACAAAGTTAGATAAAGACTAACTGCTAAGCTGCCAATAATTGGTTCGTATAAATTTACTAAATTTTTACGATCTAATTCGGTTAACTCGGTTTTATTGATAACCATATATGTATCGGCTGGTAAAAAAGATATATCCATTTAGTCACCTCATTTTTATATTTCTTATTATTTTATTGTTCATCATGCATATTTTCAACAAATTTTTTATATACTATTAACGACATAATTATTGACAAATATATAATATTTTGTTATATTAATTGTGTCAAAAGCAATTCAATTTGCTTGGGGTTCGTGGTATCGCGGACGGTAAGAACTGGTTTATCCAGTTCTTATTTTTTGTTTTAAGGGAATGTTTTTATTCCTTTATTTTTATAATTAGGATACCCTACAATTTTATCTTCAAATATTAAGAATGCTTTATCTTTTGTATTTCTTTTTACAAACTTATGAATTGGATAAGAAAATAAGTCTGTTATTTCTAATCCAACATAAGTAGAACTATATTCTTCATTCCATTTAGGATTAAAATATACTCCACTTATTTTAGATTTTAATTCTCGATTACTAATTTGTTTAGTACCTGTTTTATTAATAACTTTGCTAATATGTTCTAACAACTCTTTATCTTCATCTTTCCCTCTTGCTTCAAGCATAATTATACCTTTTTTCTTATTTTCAGTTTCATAAATGTATCTTTCTAATAGGAAGTCAAAAGCTACATTATAAACATTGTGGGTGTAGCCTTTTTTTAAATATTCATATAAATTAATGCTAATTGAAATAATTTTACATTGAATGTCTTTCAAAGTATTAGATAAATCTATCATAAATTCATTGTAATTAATAATACTATCATTAAAGCAATTATCATGTTTTCTTATATCTCTAGAATGAAAACAAACTGCTTTTTCTTTATTTAATTTAGTATCATAAAACAATCCATTATTCCAATATTTATTTTTAAGTGTTTTAATTAATTTTTTTGAATTTAAATATTGTTTTTTTGTAAAAATACAACCCGTAATAGTAAAATATTTATCATCTTCTGATAATTCTTTTTCATTTGATATTTGCTTTAATACATAAGTTAAATTACTACTACTACCATTTTCATCTATACACATTACATAATCTATATCTTTATCAATTGATAAAAGTTTAGTAGGTTTATCATACCATTTTGACATCCTTTCACGTATAATCAATCTTATAGAAATATTAATTAATTTCTTATTGATTGATCCCTTTCTATTAATATTTTTGAATTATTATACTTCTAGAAGTATAATAAAAATCGCGCTGTGGATTTGTTCCTATTTTTTTACAGCCATTTATGGACTGGTTCGAGGTGACTCAAACCACAGATTTTTAATTTAATTGTTAATTAGTTAGTTAACACGTTAGTTTTTACTAATCGATGTT
>CANQPR010000005.1 GCA_947625715.1 uncultured Bacilli bacterium | reverse complement strand
CATTTATTATACAACATTTATACATTAAAGTCACTATGTAGAAGTAGAGAACAATTAATTAAAGAAAGAAGTAAATTTCAAGTTCTATTAACTAATGAATTAGATAAATCTTTTCCTGAATTAAAACCTTTCTTCAACAATATGTTTTCTGATACTCTTTTATTTATTTTAGACAAGTATAAGAATGCTTCTCATATTGCTTTAATGAAAGATTATGATTCTTTGAGAAAAATTTCTCGTGGTAAATTTTCTTATGCTAAATTTGCTAAGTTAAAAGAACTTGCTAAAAATACCATTGGTTATCATGACAATAATTCTGATTTACTCATTTCTACTTATGTTTCTCTTATTAACAACTTTAATGATAAAATTGATCCAATAGATAAACAAATTTCAACAATTATCAAAGAACTAAATCCTAGAATGTTATCCATTCCTGGATTAGGTGAAATATCTGCTGCTTCTATTTTATCTGAATATGGAGATATTTCTAATTTCTCTAATCCAAATAAAATGCTAGCTTTTGCTGGTTTAGAACCTAGTATTATACAATCTGGCACATTACAGTCTAATGGCAAGATGGTTAAACATGGTTCTTCTCATCTTAGATATTCTCTTATGAACACTTCAATGTCCATCTTAAGATACTCACCAACTTTTTATGACTACTACCTTAAGAAACGTTCTGAAGGTAAATGTCATAGAGTTGCTTTATCTCATGTTTGTAAAAAACTTATTAGAGTTATTTACACTCTCGAGAAAAACAACATTGATTTTGATCCGTCTTTATTGAAATAATTGATTTCTCAATTTTTCAAAATTTCACTTTGTGAAATCTTTTTGGCGTGGGATTCTTTTCCATTTATAACTTTCTATTAAAAATATCTTGACTTTTAATAGTTAGTCACCTCATAACTATTTATTGAATGATATAAGGGGAAGTTATCGTTCCATACCCACCAGCAATTTTAACAAAATGGTCTAGATATGCGGTTGGATAGACATTTTTATAAACATTGGTAAAAGTTTCTTTAAAACCGGTATTTAAATCAAAACTTACCGCATAGGAATTGGCATTTTCAAAGCTAAGGGGCGTTATTAGCCAAGAAGATAAGGTATCTTTGGTAAGCCAATTGTTAGTTAAACAACTTGGGGTATCTTTTAAATTCCACTTACTTAAAGGAATATTTAGGCAATTTAAATCATTAGTAGCATAAGCATAGTCACTTGGATACATTAGACCAATTTTAGCGGTTATCTCATTGGTTCTTGGTATTTGATCGGTGCAATAAAGACCTTCATGACATTGTATAGTATTTTCACCTTTTTCTTTTAAATACCAATCACTAATTGATAAATCATTTATTTGTTCTTCACTAATACTTCCTGTAGTCCACCTATTATCGGCTAAAATAGGAATAACTGAGGCATTTAACCCGTTAAAGGAAAAATCACAGGCATCTTTTGAAGCATTTAAACAAGTTGCTTTTCCTTGAGTATAAAAAGCTCCTTCATTTAATAAATTTTTTAAACTAGCTACACTCCACTCGTTTATTCCAGAACCACTATTGATATTTTCATCTTTTTCTGACCAAGCTAAATTACCAATGTGTTCACTACGAACAATTTTAGTTTTAGATATTCCATCTTCTTTAAAAATACCTATTATTCGCCATAATAAAGGCTCATCTTTTTTATGTAACAAACTACATTTACGATTATCCTTTAAACAGCTTGTCATATCAGCATAATAAATTTTATCTAATTCATTTGTTTTAGATATTCCAAGGTAAACATCACTTTGATAAACTTCACCAATATCAATATAATTATTAGGATTTTCACCTACATAACGAATGTTTTTATCAACATCAGGGACATTGAAATCTTGTTGTTCTTTTAGGGAAAAACTTGTTAGGCAATCAGCTAAAAGTAATTGATGATCTTTAACACATTGTTTTATTTTATCACTAGCATCCGCTTTTAAAACAAAGAAACGATCCGTAAAAATCCAATGGGTGTATGAAATTTCAATTAGAAAACAAAGTAAAAGAAGAAAGCTCATGATTAGTAAACATAAATTGCGTTTTTTTAATCTTCTTTTTTTGATTTTCATTTTACTACACCACCTTCTTCTTATTATAACGTAAAAATTTTACTTTGTTAATGCTTAATTTGTTATTAAAAAATTTTCTAATTCTTTTTTTAATGATGCTTCTTCTTCGCTTGTTAAAGCATCATATCCCGATTTTTGACTATCTATAGTTCCAGTTTTAATTTTTTTAATCACGCCATTTTCAACTTTTATAAGGCTTGGCATAATAACTTTTTTTTCTAAAGTATCAATTTCATTACCTTTATCATCTTTTAGATAATATTCTTTTAAATAAGAATCTAAAATTTGTAATATTTCATAATATGTATTACTTCCCTTTTCTTTTATAATAACATGATTACTATCATCTAATTGTAAGATGCTTTCAATATTTTCAATATTAAAATAATTAATGGTGGAAATATTATTTTCTTTAGCCACGATATTAAGGATGGGAACTAGGGTGCGACAATAAGCATTTTTATTACTACAAAAAAGAAGATATCCCGTTTGTTCTTTTAAAAAAGGAATAATATCAATTTCATTTATATATTGATATACGTTATCATCATCTAATTTTACATTAGGATACTTTCGGTTATTGTCTATATTTATTTGTTCATTTAATAAAGCATATTCTTCTTTAATTTTAACGTTATCTTTAATAGGAGTATTTTCTTTTAATTCTAAAGATTGATATAACATTAAACTACCAATAAATAAAAAAACAACTAGTAAGAGGATTAATATCGTTCGATCTTTTTTCAATACTTTCACTTCCTAAAATAATTTTAACTAAATTTTAGAAAGTTTTCAATCCATTTGTACTAGATGTTTAATATTTCTAATAACTTTTTTTTCAATTCTCGAAATATATGATTGGCTAATACCTAGTATATCCGCGACTTCTTTTTGGGTATAACTTTCGGTATTATTTAATCCGTAGCGCATGACCATAATTTGTTTTTCTCTATAAGATAATTTATTTATTTCTTCAGCAATAAAATTCTTTTTGATTTTATTTTCATATTCTTCACTTACTAAGTCTGTATCCGTTCCTAAAATATCTTCTAGATGAAGCTCATTTCCTTCGGCATCATAGTTTAAACTTTCTTCTAGAGATATTTCTTTTTTGCGTTTTTTGTTTTTTCTTAGAAACATAAGTATTTCGTTTGCTATACATCTTGAAGCATAAGTTGCAAGTTTAATATTTTTATCAATTTTATAAGTTTCAATTCCTTTAATTAAGCCAATTGAACCAATACTAACTAAATCTTCTAATTCATAACCGGTATTTTCATATTTTTTAGCTAAGAAGACAACTAAACGTAAGTTATGTTCAATTAATTTATTTTTAGCTTGTTCATCACCTTTTTTGGCTCTGATTAGCAGTTGTTGTTCTTCTTCTTTTTCTAGGGGTGGCGGTAATTTATCGGTACTTCCAATAAAGAAACATTCATTATGATTTTTCTTTAACCATTCAATAATTTTTTTAATCATTTTCTTTCCTCCAAATAATATGAATTTAAAAGACAGTCTACACCATCTTTTAATAAATTATCGATACTTAAACCTAGTAGGTAATCATTGTATGTAACACCTTTAATTACAATACTTTTAATGGCAATACATTTTAATAAACCATGATTATTTAAAGAGTTATAAGGTACATAAACTGGACTACGAATTGTAACAATTTTTTTTAAAACTCTTTGATTGACAATAATAACTTTCTTTTTAGTGATGGGATCTATTAATTTATTCGCGGTATCTAAATAACCCATTAATGTCAATTTTTTACCATTTTTAAAATTAATAGTAACTGGGATAAAACAGTTATAGTGATATATTTCCTTTCTCTGTTTAATATAAATATATAAAATTATAGGGGAAATTATGACTAAAAAAAGATAAGGAATTGTATAACTTTCATAAACAAAGACTAAACCATATTGATTTTCTCGGTATGATAAAGAAAGAAAATACAAAAACCCTCCTAAAACAGTACTTGTCATATAAAAATAAGCTAAATTTTGCCAAAAATATTTTTTATCTTTTAATTTAAAGGTAACAATAATCATAAGAATACTATTGAAAAGTTTGAAAAGAAATAAAGTTATATTATTAAAATTAAAAAATAATATTAACATGCTTAATTCTCCACATAGGGCACCAATTATTAATTTTTTGATTGAGGCATTTCTTTTTAATGTAACACTTACAGTCATTAAGAGTATAAAATCAAAGAAAAAATTTAAAACAAAAACAACATCTATATACACACTCATGATTATCACCATGAAAAATATATCATGTGTTGATGTTGTTTTATGTCGAAGTATAAATTTATGTTGTTAATTTATAAGGATTAGTTTTAGATCCATAATCACTAGCATCGTTAGATTCGATTTTAACATTACTATTTAAATAGACAACAGGATAAATTTCATTAGATACGGTAGATGCAGACTGAGCTATGCTGTTTGACGCAACACTAAACAAAAAATAAGCAAATCTCTTAGTTGGCACGGAAGTTAGAGTAGATATATTTTTTCCAGAACCATGTGATGCTTTTAACCAAGTATTATCTAAACAATAACCGTAAGTACCAGTTGACCCCCAGTGAGGATTACTACCAGTAGGACTCATACTGATTTTTAAACAAATTAATCTATTTGCTTCATTTCCACCGCTTGTGGCAAAGCCAAAATCTGACGGGTACATTAAACCGACATACCCTGGCCATATAGTTGTTCTTTCAATTTCATCAGAACAATATGATGTGTCCTTTTCACATATTTTACCATTATACATACTTCTTTCTACATTATACATATAAAATGGTGTTATAAAGTCCATAATACTATTATCACTATAATCAAATGGTATCGTTCCTGTATTCCATTTCACTTTACTTATCATTGTTCTTGCTTCATTATTCAAGCCAATATTTTCCCATTCTGGACAGTCTTTTACTTTATTTTTAGCATTATCATAACATGTTCCGCCTACTTTTTTATTATAATAATTTTCATTTAAGACTTTTTCGATGGCAGAAGTACTCCATTCATTTACTCCACTGCCCTCATTTACATTGGTTTCTGATGAATCCCAACTATATTCTCCTATACTACTTCTAATTAGTTTTAGGTGACTTCCCATATTACCATTTTCGTCTTCAATATTATTCATTACTCCTATGATTCGCCAAGCTGGTACTTGCTCACAATTATAATGATAATTTGCATCACTATTACACTCTTCCGAAGAATTGAAATATTTATAATAATTTGAGCTACTACTACCGTATCCTCGCCATGTAGATTCATCATTATTGAAATTTACATAGTTATCTGGATCTGCTCCTACAAATCTCAAATTATTATCATTTGTTAAATCATATACTAGTTGACCCTCTTTTTTATCTATTAAGTCTGCTAGGGCATTATAATCACTTGATATAGTACTTCCACCACTTGAACTGCCTTCATTACTTCCTAATCTTGAACCTATAGTTATTTTTCCTTCGTATGTTGCATTCATCGCATCGGTTTGTTCCAGTGTTACTCCTTCATCCATCCATAATCTTAAATCAAAGGTTTGAGTTGCACCTTCACTTCCTTTTGGTTCTATTGTTCCCGAATATAATTTGTATGCCTTACTGGCATCTTTGATTATTTTCTCTTCATTTACATGTTCTTCCGTTAATTTATTTAAAAATAAATCTTTTCCATCTTGTTGTAAATTGGCTTTGATATATTCATCTTTTAATATTTTAGAACCTTTACTTACTGTTTCTAAATTTATGGTATATGCTGTTTGTTCTACACATTCATTTGTTAATGTAAAAGTATATGGGGTTTGTCCTTTTCCTTCTTTATCAGTCATTGGATATCCATCTGTTATATTTATATCATTTTCACCATTAAAACTTAATTTTAAACAACTTGAAGTGACAATATTACTATTTGTTTGAGTGTTAGTAGTAAACCAATAAGCATATGTTCCTATTAAGGCTATTGATAATAATATAATTATTATTATTAATGTTTTTATTATCTTTTTATTTTTATTTATTACATTTTCTTCCATGTCATATACCTTCCTTTACTATACCTTTATTCGAAATGGATTATCAATACTTCCATAATTTTCATCATCATCTTCTTCAAATTCTACATTTGAATTTAAATAGACAACTGGTCTAATAGCATAAGCATCGATTGCTGGCGCATGCGAAAAAGTTGCTGCATTAGTTTGTCCCCTTTTAATATTATATACATAGCTTGCATATCTTTGGTTGGCATTCTTTGATAGTTCATAATATGTTGGTATCATCGTCCATTGAGCATTGTTTTCTGATTCAAAATAACTTAGAAATAGCCACGTATCACTTGGGCATCCTGAAATATTCCATTGTCCCATAGTACTTTTCCAACAATTTAGTGGTGATGCATACCCGAAATCACTGGGATACATTAAACCTATATAGCCTGGCCAAATAGTTGTTCTTCCTATATCATCATTACAAGATAATGAGTTAGGACAGTTTTTACCTGTATTTTCACTTCGTTCTGCTTTATACATCTCTGACTGTGTTGCAGAACCTGCTTTATCTTTTTCTGTTGTTCCCGTATTCCATTTGATTTTACTTACCATTGCTCTTGAATTATCATCTAAACCAATCTGTTCCCAATTTGGACATGTTTTTTCCTTATTGTCTCCACCCATGTAACATATTCCACCTGATTGTTTGTAATAATAATTGTCATTTAAAACTTTTGCTATATCAGATGTACTCCACTCATTTACTCCCATACCATTATTTATATTAGATTCCGAAGAATCCCAACTATAGTCTCCTATAGAACTTCTAATTATTTTTAAGTGACTTCCTACATTGCCATTTTCATCTTCTACGTTATTCATTACCCCGATGATTCGCCAACTTGGAAATTTTGTACAATTATAATTGTAAGATGTTGCTTCATTACATTCTTCTAAAGAACTATATACTTTAAACAATTCATCACTATCAATACTATAATATCCATGCCATTCATATTCATTATTAAAATCTATATAGTTTTTGGGATTATTACCATAAAATCGCAAATTATTGTCATCTGTTCCATATTCTTCACCTAAAGTTTCTATTCCATCATAGGCTAATTCATTTTCTCTTGTTTTTGCTAACTCTTTTAAAGTATCTATTGCTGGTTTTATTTTACGATATGTTGATGTTACTGTTATTTTTCCTTCATAGGTTGCACTCATTGAATCTTCATTTTCAACACTTTCATCTAACCATAATCTTAAGTTAAATGTTGCATGACTTCCTTTAGCCCCTAAATCTCCTTCATATAGTTTTATAGCTTTTGAGGAAGTTTTTATTACTTTTTCATTATTTATATATTCATCTTTTAAGGTATCATTAAATAGGACTTCTTCTTTGTCGTTTGTTAGGTAACCCCTTAAATATTCTTCTTTTAATTTCTTTTCTTCACTTGTTATTGTTTCTAGGTTTATGACATAATGGGCTCCTCCATCACATTCATTTGTTATGGTAAATGTATATGGTTCTTGTTCTTTTCCTTTTTCTTCATCTATGGGAGTTGTCTTTAATAAACTTATATCATTAGAACCTGTAAATCCTACATTTAAACAAGTCGAATTTACGATGTTTTCATTTTCTTGTCTAAAAGTTAATTGCCAAAAAGCAAAGCTTACTGATGCAAGCGCTAAAACAAAGGCTATTATTCCTAATACTATTATTGTTTTTGTTTGTTTTTGTTTCATCTTTATCCCTACCTATAATAAAATTATAACCAATTTGTCTGTCGAATTATGTCATATTATTTTACTATCAAAATGATAGCAAATATATTATTGATTTGTCAATTGCTAAACTTTTACTATACATAGTTATTATATTATATAATACCCCCCCCCCGTCAACGGTTTTTGCATAAAAAAAGAATAGCTAATCATAGTCTATTCTAATTAAAATATACCACTCCATGAGGAATGCACATTTGTATCTGGTTTATTTGCTTTACATCCACTAAACATGCCCGCTGTTATAGCTCCATCTTTATGCACAAAATTTGAACCATAAACAATTTTTTTTAAGTTTGATGCTTGGTAAAACATTTCTTGCATATCTGTTACACTACTTGTATCAAAATTACTTAAATCTAATTCTACTATACTGCTCATATTGGAAAACATATGATACATATTTGTTACACTAGTGGTATTAAAATTTTTGCCAAATGTTAAGGTTTGGAGATTGCTCATGTAAGAAAACATAAAACTCATATTGGTAACTTTAGATGTATCCCAATTACTTAAATCTAAAGTTTGAAGATTTTTCATTGAACTAAACATACTTTCCATATCTGTTACATAAAATGTATCTAAATTTTCCATTCCTTCTATTTGGGTTACTTTATTAAAATCATAAAATAAATATGAAGTATTACTATTTAATTTTATTCCACCATCTTCTTGTAAATAGCCTATACAATTTGTATCTCCTGAATCACATATGACATAGCTTTCTATAGCATTATTTTTTGTATTACTTTCATCAAATGGACCATATACTGTTTGGCCTTCTTCTGCTTCTTTTTTATTTTTTGATGATTCCATTACTATCTTTGTTATTTTATATTTATATTCCCACATTCCTTCTCTATCATCTGAAGAAATAGTTCTTAATCTTTCCATATTTGAAAAGTATATATTACATTTAGTCTTACTTTTCGTTAAATTTAATACTAACGGAGCCCATCTTTCTTCATTCCATTCTATAGTTGCTCCATTATCACATTCTGCTTTTGAATAATACAGTATATTATTATCATCTTTCTTGGGCATTTCTTCTAAAGGACTATTCGTATCATAATTGTAAAAAGCAAATATTACATCGCCACTTCCTTCATAGATAAAGTTACCCTCCATAACTTTGAAACTTTTACTTTCTTTAAAATTGGCAAATGTTTTTTCTAATATTATTCCACTTATTAAACCAATAATCACAAGGGCAATTGCAATTAATTTCTTATGATTCTTTTTTTCTTTATATTGACTTAATTTCATAAATAAAAGAAGACCTCCGTATCTTCTTTTATTATATTATATAATACCCCCCCCCCGTCAATGACTTTAAAGGCAATTTTTTATGATTATTCTGTTTTATTTTCTTTTTTAGTATTAGTTTTGAATCCGTAGTGTTCACGAATTTTATTTTCTAATTCTTCTTTTAATTCAACATTTTCTTTTAATAAATTTTTGACGTTTTCTTTACCTTGACCTATTTTTTCTCCTTTGTATGCATACCAAGCACCTGATTTATCAATGATGTTTAATTCACTTGCTAAATCAACTATTTCGCCTTCTCTACTTACACCTTCTCCATACATAATATCAACAGTAGCCGTTTTAAATGGAGGCGCGACTTTATTTTTGACAACTTTAATATTGGTTCTATTACCAATTACTTGGTCAGGTCCTTTTATTTGTTCGCCTCTTCTGACATCAAGACGAATTGTTGCATAGAATTTTAAAGCCCTTCCACCAGGAGTTGTTTCTGGATTGCCAAACATAACGCCTACTTTCTCACGTAATTGATTAATAAAGATAGCCGTTGTTTTGGTTTTGTTTATTGTTCCTGATAATTTTCTTAGGGCTTGACTCATTAAACGGGCTTGAAGTCCGACATGACTATCACCCATGTCACCATCTATTTCAGCTTGTGGCACTAAGGCTGCAACAGAATCTATAACTATAATATTAACAGCTTCACTTCTAACTAAGGCTTCACATATTTCTAAGGCTTGCTCACCTGTATCGGGTTGTGATAATAACAATTCATTAATATTTACACCTAAATTTTTGGCATACACAGGGTCTAGAGCATGTTCAGCATCAATGAATGCTGCTCTTCCTCCTTCTTTTTGAACTTCAGCTATAGCTTGCAGAGCAAAGGTTGTTTTTCCTGATGATTCAGGTCCATATATTTCAATTATTCTTCCTTTAGGATATCCACCTACACCTAGAGCCACATCAAGCATTAAAGAGCCCGATGATGTAACATCTATTTCCATATGTTCATTGGCGCCAAGTTTCATAATTGCTCCTTTACCAAATTGTTTTTCTATATCCGCTAAAACTTGTTCCAAAGCTTTATCTTTATCTTTAATATCTTTTGTAACTTTCATTTTTCTTCCTCCTCTTTATGTTACTTTTTGTTTGATAATTTTATTCTATCTTAGATTTTAGGCTTTGTCAACTAAATTTGCGAACAATTGTTTTAGAGTGCATTTTTAAGCTTTAAAAAAAAGCTATTTTTTAGCTTTCTTAACAATTTCTATATAATATATACCAGCTGATACTACCGACAATACCGTAGCAATAGTAATAAATAAATCAGCTAAATGAAGATTCCAAATTTCAAATGGTAAATTATAAAATAAGGTTAATGTTAAACCTATCATCATAAAAATAGTTTTTATTTTGCCCCATATATTAGCTTTTACGACAACACCATTTTTAGCACTTAAAGTTTTTAGGGCATCGACAATAATATCTCTAGAAATAATAATAACGGGAATAACTAAAGATATAAAGCCATGATAAGCTAATATGACGAGTAAACCATTAACTAGTAATTTATCAGCAATAGCATCTAGGCAAGAACCAAAATCACTGACAATATTTTCTTTTCTTGCTAAGTATCCATCTAAATAATCAGTTACACTTGCAAAGAAAAATAATATTCCTGCACAAATGTATCTTACATCTACTACGATTTTACCCATCGCTAAGAAATTAGGAATATTAATCCCCATTTCATTAAAAGGAATTAATAGTAATATTAAAATAAAAATAGCTATAACAATTCTACTAATTGTTAATTTATTAGCAATGTTCACCAATAAACTCCTCCTTTTTAAGCTACTTGTTTAGCACTCCAAATAATAATTAAAATGACTAATACAATTAATAAAAGATAGATGAAAAGATAATTTTTTTTCGTATCTTTTACAGTTGGTTTAGTATAAGGTGAAAAAACTTTATCTTCATTTTTTTCTTTATTTTGCTCCATCATTTTTTTTTCAATTTCTTTAACGGGAATTTTGGATGTGTATTCAAATAAATATTCATTAAAGGAATCAATTATATGTTCTTCATTTAAACCAAGATATTTAGCATACATACTAATCCAATTTTTTAGTTCAAAAATATCTTTAAAGCCCCCAATATTTCCTGATTCAATATTTTGTAAAATAACATCTTTGATATTTAAATCTTTGGATGCTTCTTCTATTGATACACCATTTGCATTCCTGGCTTCTTTTAAGGTTTTGCCAACCGAAAACAAAGTAATCACTCCTTTTTTATTAAATTAAAAAAATAAATAACTTATAAGCCTTGTTCTGTACATATTTCTATGCGACAAATATTTATCTACCTTATTAGGTTTGCTACATCGTTTCATTCCTAGTAGCAACTCCCCTACCAAAATTTGGGTTTCTCGCTTGCGGGGTTTACCACGTTCCACTTCCAAGGTTTCCCTTTTCTTCGTCACTTTGGCACTTTTATATTTACTTTAACCATTTAAGGTTATTTCAAAGCCGTTTCGATTTCTCGAACCATAGGTTATTTTTTCCCTATGCACAATCACTACAACCATCTCAGGCTGTGCGAGCAAGGACTTTCCTCAACACGATAAAACGTGCAGCATTTGTCCAGTTATTCATTTTTATAAACAATTTTTTCTAACTGTGAAATTCTTCTTAATAAATCAACATTACTTACCATAACATTAGATGAAGCACTACTTTGTTCTTCTTCAATTTTGGTTTGTAAACGTCTAATTTCTTGTTTTAGTTCACGGTTTTCTTTTGTTAATGATTGATATTCTTTTTCATAGGCATGAACAATTCTAATAAACTCACCATAATCTTTAATTATTAAATCAAGAAAATTATCTACTTCTTGAGGTCGATAACCTCGAGCATCAATTTTAAATTCTTTTTCGTAAATATCTTCAGGAGTTAAAGCAATTTTTTCATTTATCACATTGGTCACATCCTTAACTAAAATATTACCAAAATTTAGATGGTTTTGTCAATTATCACCCGCTTTTTATTTGCAATTATTTCGCGTTTTAAACAATATTCATAGTAATTTAAGTTTGCAAAGGTAATTAAATCAATCATTTCTATAATAGCTTTTTGTCCAAAATTCACATTCATCCTTCTTTCTAAATTTATTTTAACAAAGTTATGTTTTTATTTCTTTAGATTCGACAAAATTAGGCTTATTTTTTAGATGTAAGCTTATTGTAAAGATTATTAATGCTTCTTTTAAATTAAGTTATTTCATAGTATAATGTAGATGGTGATTTCATGCATTATCCTTATAACCAAAAATTAGTAAATCACAAAGTTATTAATTATCGAAACCGGGGTATGGATTTTGAAGCTTTAATTAATGATACTAATGAGTATTATTTGGAAATTAATAAAGCTCTTATTTATAAGAAGCCAACACCCATTGGAATTAGTAAGGCAAGTTATAATGCTCATGGAAGAGTTATTAATGAAGGATATTTTTTAGCTCCATCAACTCTAGATTATAACGGCTTGTATAGAAAAAGATATATTGAATTTGAAGCTAAAGAAACAAAAGCAAAGACATCTTTTCCCCTTGCTAATATTCATGAACACCAAATCAAACATATTTATAAAGTTATTGAACATGGTGGAATTGTTTTTTTGCTAATAAAGATGAATGGGATAGTCTTTTTATTAACGGGTGAAGATTTTATAACTTTTATAAAAGAAAATAACCGTAAGAGTATACCCTATTCTTACTTTGAGCAAAAAGCTTTTATTGTTAAAGAAAAGATTAGACCAGCCTTAGATTATTTACCGATAATTGATGATATATATTTTAAAGGAGAGTAAGTATGGCACAAGATAAAAAGAAAACTGTTAAAAAAACGGATAACAAAAGAATAAAAAAAGCACAAGAAAAACCAAAAGATGAGGTAATTAAAAAGCCTAAAGAAAAAAGAAATAAGAAAAAAAAGAAAAGTGGTAAATCAACTCATACTTTTTTAATTATTTTATTAAGCTTAGGTATTCTTTTTGTTTCTTTAGTACTAGCTTTTGGTTTATATATTGTTTTTACAGCGCCAGAATTTACAGTCGAAAAATTATATAATCGTGAAGCTAGTGCGATATACGATAAAGATTGGAATTTAATAACTAGATTAGGTCAAGAAAACCGCGTTAAAAAGAGTTATGAAGAATTTCCTCAAGTTTTAGTTGATGCTTTAATTGCAACAGAAGACTCAAGATTTTTTCAACATAATGGCTTTGATGCCGGAAGATTTTTAAAAGCTAGTATGGGACAAATGGCCGGTAACAGTGATGCTGGTGGTGCTTCTACTATTACTATGCAATTAGTTAAACAAAATTTTACTTCTAGTGAAGCTAGTGGTATTGAAGGTATAATTAGAAAATTTACGGATATTTATATGGCTATCTTTAAAATCGAAAAAAATTATACTAAACAACAAATTATTGAATTTTATTTTAATTCGATGTGGTTAGCTAGTGGTGGAAAAAACTTTGAAAGTATTAATGGTGTTGAACAAGCTTGTCAATATTATTTTGGTAAAAGTGTTTCCGATATTACTTTAGGGGAAGCAGCAATAATTGTTGGTATGTATAATAACCCTAATTATTTTAACCCTTATTTAAATCCTGAGAATGCAACCCAAAGAAGAAGTACCGTTTTAAGTTTAATGGTTCGCCATGGATATATAACAGAAGAAGAAAAAAAGGATGCTGAAAGTATTCCTGTCTTATCATTATTAAAAAGTGATATAGGTACAGAAGTTACTAGTCCTTACCAACACTTAGTTGATTATATTTATCAAGATTTAAGAGATAATCATGGCATTAATCTTTATACAGGAAGTTATGCAGTTCGAACTACTTTTGATTTGAAAGTACAAGATGTTATTAATGAAGTCCAAAATGGAGCAGCATATAAATTCCGTGATGATTTAGTTCAAACGGGAATTGCTATTACTTCTGTTAAAGATGGTTCAATTGTCGCTTTAGGGCCAGGAAGAAATTACGTTGCCCAAGGTTGGTTTAGAGCAACTAAAAAACGGCAACCTGGTTCGACAGCAAAACCTTTATTTGACTACGGACCTTTAATTGAATACAACAATGCTTCGCCTCAACAGTTATTCTTAGATTATCCTTATACTTATAATAATGGAACAAATATTAATAACTGGGATAATGGTTATTTTGGAATGATTAATTTAAAAAGTGCTTTATCAACATCTCGTAACGTCCCTGCTCTTCAAGCATTCCAACAAGTAGATCCTAAAAATATTGAAGAATTTACCCATAACTTAGGTATTACTTATGATGAAGATTTAATTGAACCTTTTTGTATAGGTGGTATGAAATATGGTTTAAGTCCTTTAGAATCATCGGCTGCTTATGCGGCATTTGCTAGAGGTGGCTATTATATTGCTCCATATTATTACTATGAAATTAAAAATTTGGAAACCGAAGAAACTATTGAATATAAACCAGAGAAAAAACGAGCTATGTCAGAAGAAACAGCTTATATGATTACCGATATTTTACTATCAGCAACTCAAAGTGGTGTTGGAGGAAGTATCAATTATAATCTTCAAAGTAGTGTTGCTTCTAAATCGGGAACATCAAATATTGATGAAGCTGCTGCTGAAGCTTTAGGTGTCAGTGCTTATGCTACTCCTGACCATTGGGTTAATACTTATAGTCCTGATTATTCAATTTCAACTTGGTTAGGTTACGATGAAATTGATAAAGACCATTATTTCACGACTAATTCCGGTACAGGACCACGTGGTCAAATAAGTGCTTATTTAGCAAATAAACTATATAATCCCGAAAGTAAATTTACTAAACCAAGTGGTATTACAACAGTAACTATTGAAGCCCAAACTTTACCAACCAAAAAAGCTAGTCAATATACACCAGCAAATATGCGTGTCAGTGCCATGTTTAAAGCAGGAACAGAGCCAAATGAAACATCAACAAGATTTGCAAAATTAGCTGATGTAACTAACGTTAGTTCCAAAGAAAATAATGGTACTATTACAATTAGTTGGAATGCTATTGGTACTCCTGAAGCTTATAATATAAGTAAAGTTACTGATTCATTTAATAAAGGTTTTGCATCTTTTGCTAAAAATTATAGTAATAGTTTCAAAAAATTCTATGACCGCTATATGAGTATATACAATAGTTATAATGCAAGTAACATTGGAACAATTGGCTATCAAATATATTTAAAAAATAGCAGCGGAAATTTACAAAACTTAGGATGGACCGCAAATACATCATTCACTTACAGTGCTAAAAAAAGTGGCACATATGAATTTATTGTAAAAAGTGCTTATAGTATATTTAAAGATAATCAAAGCGATGGTGTTAGTACAAGACAAACTGTTAAAATAAATGATACTTCTAGTAATAATGAAGATGGTTTAACCGCTTCCGCTAGTAGCATATGTTTAACAAAAGGCTCAACACTTGATGCTAAAAAAGCTTTAACTGTTATGTACAACGGTAAAAATGTAACTAATGATGCAACAATTGTTTTCTCTTCTATTGATAATCAAAAAGTTGGTAATCAAAGTATTACTTACACCATAAGCTATCAAGGTCAACAAATAAAAGTTCATGGCATGGTAAACGTCAGTGAAAGTTGTGAATCAACGGCATTAGATTAATTCTAATGCTTTTTTATTTCATCATTCTTTTCATATTTAAAATTGCTGATTTTTCAATTCTTGATATTTGAGCCTGACTTATTTTATAAGCGGTTGCTAATTCCATTTGGGTTTTACCAACAATATATCTTTCAATTAAAATTTCTCTTTCTCTTTGCTTTAATTTATTTAAAGCTTTTTTTAAGGTTAAATAGATATCTTTATCATTTTGTCTTTCTTTAGTATCGGCTATTTGATCCATTAAATATATTGTATCTCCCCCATCATTATAAATCGGTTCAAATATACTTACCGGTTCTTTTAAAGAATCCAGGGCTTGTGCAATTTGATATTCACTTATATGTAAATTTTCACTTATTTCTTTAGTCGTAGGTTCTCTTAATGTCTTTTGCATAAAACTTTCTTTATATTTTAATATTTGATAAGCTAAATCTTTTATAGTTCTACTAATACGAACAGAATTATGATTATCTCTTAAATACCTTCTAATCTCCCCTTTTATTAAAGGTATAGCATAAGTACTTAATTTTAAATTGTACGATAAATCAAAATTATCAATAGCTTTAATTAACCCAATAACACCAATTTGAAATAAATCATCTAAATTAACATTGTGATTATTATAATTTTTTAGGACACTTAAAACTAATTTTAAATTACCCATGATTAATTTTTCTTTGGCATTTTGATCATTATTTAATTTTAATTGTTTAAATAATTCAATTTGTTCTTTACTTTTTAAAACTTGTAGATTATTAGTATTTATACCTGATATATCAACTTTATATTTTGCCATTATTCTCACCATTTTATTTATGGGATAATATAAGAATATTTATGCAAAAAAAACTTCCTTTTAAAAAGGAAAGTCACATAGCTTTTAAGCTTTCTAAGGCTTCATCAAAGGTTTTTACTTTAATAATTGTAATTTTTAAATGTTTTTCTTCTTTAACTTTGATGGCTTCGTCATAATTTTTTTCAGGCACTAAGAAAATATCACATTTTTCTTTTTCGGCACCTAATAATTTATATTTTACACCCCCAATTTCACCTATATTTCCTTGTTCATCAATTGTTCCTGTACCAATGATTTTTTTGCCTTTAGTAATATCTGTTTCTACTAAAGAATTATATATAGCTAAACTCATCATTAATCCTCCCGAAGGTCCTGATTCTGATGATTTCATTTTAAAATCTAACTTTGGATTTAAATCATATTCATACGTTGTAACAATTGAAACCCCAATTTTGGGTCCATCAGAAGTATTATAAACGGTTGCATAAGCATCCATATCTTTATTATTACGAGTAATTTTTAAATTTACTTTATCCCCTACTTTTTTATTACTAATTATTTTTCTTAAATCATCTAAATCATTAATTTTGGTATCTTCAACAAAATTAATAACATCTAATAATTCTAGGTTAGTTTGGGCATTAGAATCAATATAAGTAATATGAGGAATTTCTTTTTTTATATTGATTTCTTTATTAGCTTTTTTATAAGCTACAAAAGTGGCATTATCAATTGATTGTTGCATTAGAATTTTGTCTTTTTCAAAAGTTTCTTCAACACTTTCATTTTCATAAGTAATTTCTTCGTCTTTCATAATATCCCAATTAGGAATTATATAAGACATTAATAAAAAAGGAATATTGCCTTTTAACATAGAAACATATGCAAGCCCTAATTTACCATCAGCTTTATAACCATCATCAACTATAATTCGACTTTCTAAATCAACCATTCCCCCAGGAGTATATATTTTATAAGGTAATTCAATTTTAAATAGTAATAAAATGATTATAAAAACAAGAAGAATTTTATAATTTTCTTGAATAAATTTTTTGCTTTTTTCATAGATTATATTAATCATAATGAGCCTCCTAAAACATTATATCAGAAAAAGGATGTATCTATGCAAAAAAATAATATATTTTTACTTTTAACTTGTATTTTTTTAAGCTTATTATTTTTAGCTAATAATTTAATAAAAGAATGTGTTTTAGCTTCTTGTAATTTATTTATTACTAAAATTTTTCCATCTTTATTCCCTATGTTTATTATAAGTGATTTATTAATGTATTTTGGTTTACCAGAATTATTATGTAAATATTTAGGACCTTTTTTTTCGAAAATTTTTCATACGAGTCCATATGGAGCTTTTGCCTTTTTTATGTCTTTGTTTTCTGGAACTCCTACCAATGCTTATATAGTAAAAAATTTAGTAGAAGAGCAAAAATTATCTTCACTAGAAGGTAGTTATATTTTAAGTTTTGCTTTTTTTACAAATCCTTTATTTTATTTTTCAATGTTAAAAAGTATTTTTAATAATCAACCTTTAATTATTTTTAAATTGTTATTAATCCCCTATTTAGTAAATTTATTATTGGGATTTATTTTTAGAGATAAAAAATGTATTACATCCCCTTTAGTTATAGTTACAAAAAAGAAAAGCTTTAGTAAAGTTTTAATTAATAGTATTGAAAAAGCTATGCATAGTTTATTAATGATTTTAGGGACCATAACATTTTTTTATATTATCAATGCTCTTTTAAATCCTTTAAAAATACCTTATATAACAGGTTTATTAGAAGTAAGTCAAGGACTAACAGCTATAGAAAAGATAAATATTCCTTTGTTATATAAAGAACTTTGGACAATAATATTTGTAAGTTTTGGAGGATTATCAATTCTTTTACAAATAAAAAGTATTATTTTAGATACTTCGATAAATTTCAAATTATTTTTAAAAAGACGTTTTTATCAAATTATTATTAGTATTTTTATTATTTTATTAACATAAAATATGCAATTATTTTGTGATAAAGATACAAGCTTTTTTAGTAATTACTTCATAAACTACATCGAAAGATAATCTTTCATGAATAATAATAACAGTGATTATCAAAAACAAGCATTCACGCATAGTTATTGGTGTAGTCCAAGACAAGGCCCTAGTTCAATAACGATTGGAACTACTACAACAAGATTACCAGGAACTCAAGCAAGTGTTTTGAATACAAAAACCAATGAAGACGTCATTTTAAATTTTACTATTCTATTCTTCTAAATACTTTTTTAATCAGTTTTATTTTTGTGTTATCAAATATTTGATTAGTATACTTTGTTTTTATTAGTCACCTTCAAAATTTCTAATATTTATTTTATCACTAGATTAGAAATTTCATATAAAATAGCTCTTATATATATAAGTAACTATTAATTTGCGTATAATATTAATGCAAGCGAAACCTTGCTATTTTATGCTGAAGTTCTTGACTTTCAAGGTAAAATATAGTACATTATTATTGCCTTTTTAAGAAGGACAATAATTAAGAACATGTTAGCCGCTTATGGATGGTGCGGGGTATAAATGATTCCAATCGCGAAATGTTAGTCGCTTACGGGTGGTGCGAGTTATAAATGATCCCGATTGAAAATGTTAGGAAACTCTGTTAATTTAATGGAGTTTTCTTTTATTTTTACGCTATACAATGGAGGCGATCATATGAAAGTCCAAATAGGATATATTTATCATATTAAAGACGATTTTTTCGATAAAATCAATGATAAAGGATTAATGATAAATCATGAAAATGGTCGTTCTAGACCTACTTATTTTACTATTAAAGATAAAGACATACTATGGTTTATTCCTTTAAGTAGTAAAGTATCAACCTATTATAGATCAAAAAATTAAAAAGTATGGTAGTTGCAAGTCAATAATGATACGTGAAATTGCAAATCAAAAATCTGTTATTTTACTTCAAAATGCATTTCCAACATTAGAAAAATATATAGATCATCCACATACTAAAAATGGTGTGCCCGTTAAAGTACCAGATAATTTAAAGAATGAAATCTTATATAATTTTAATTCACTATTAGCTTTAAAAAAGCAAGGAATTAATTTATTTTTCCCTAATATTGATGAAATAAAAAAAATAATGTTAGATGAATTAAAATAAAGTAAATTAAATTTTTATATTAAACAAATGGTAAAGAGTATTTTTAATAATCAAAATTTTTAAAAAGACGTTTTTATCAAATTATTATTAGTATTTTTATTATTTTATTAACATAAAATATGCAATTTTTTCTTTTTTGTGATAAAGATACAAGCTTTTTAGTAATTACCTCATAAACTACATCGAGAGGAGGATTTTTCATGAATAATAATAATAGTGATTATCAAAAAGCTTATAATTATATTAAACAATATCAAAAACAAGCATTCACGCAAGGTTGTTGTTGTAGTCCAAGACAAGGCATTGGTCCTACTGGACCTACTGGACCACAAGGCCCTAGTACAATAACGGTTGGAACTACTACAACAGGATTACCAGGAACTCAAGCAAGTGTTTTGAATACAGGAACCGATGAAAACGTTATTTTAAATTTTACTATTCCATCTGGAGCAACCGGGCCTACTGGTGACATTGGACCTACCGGACCTACTGGTGACATTGGACCTACCGGACCTACTGGTGATATCGGGCCTACCGGACCTACTGGTGACATTGGACCTACCGGACCCACAGGAGATGCTGGAGTTACGCCAACATTTTCAATAGGAACAGTTACGGCAGGATTACCAGGTACTGACCCAACAGTTAGCATTGATGGTACCGGTCCAGCTTATACATTAAATTTTGTTATTCCTGCGGGACCAACTGGTCCAACGGGTCCGGCAGCTGCTTAAAGAAATTATTCACAATCATTCTTTTATCACTTTTTTACTCCCACACAAAAAAAGACTGCTTTTTAGTCTTTTTTATTTTAAACTACTAAATACTTTTTTCAAATCATCATTTATAACTAAATTAGCCTTATTATCATAACTTGTAGTATCCCGATTTATAATAACCAAATTTTTACCATGAAAATAATTTATTAAACTACTGGCAGGTTCAACCGTAAGTGAGGTACCAGCAACGATTAACATATCGGCCTTTTCAATAGCTTCAATACCTTTATAAAAACAATCAGGAAGCATTTCACCATATAAAATAACATCAGGCTTTATAATTCCCTTACACTCACAAGTAGGAATACCACTAGCATTAAATACATATTTAGCATCATAAAATTTATGACATTTAGTACAATAATTTTTATAAATTGTTCCATGAATTTCATAGACATTTTTACTTCCTGCTTTAGTATGTAAACCATCTATATTTTGAGTGATAATAGCTTTTAATTTTCCTTTCTTTTCAAGGTTGCTTAAATACTTATGCGATATATTAGGTTCTTTATTTAAACAATTTAAATTAGCCTTATAAAATTCATAAAATTCTTCGGGATGCAACACAAACATTTGATGATGTAACATATATTCAGCAGGATATTTTGATTTCTTACTATAAATTCCATCTTTACTACGAAAATCTTTTATATCACTAGCGGTTGATACTCCTGCGCCCCCAAAAAAAACAATATTTTGAGATTCATCTATCATTTTTTGTAAAATTTCTATTTTATTCATATTGATTGCTCCTTTAAAATATTATACTATTTTTGAGCTTTAAAAGTAAAATAAATATATTTTAAATAATTATTATATTTAGATAAAATAGAAGCTAATTCTAATTCTTTTTCATTTAAAGATGTATACCAAAAATAAAAATTAAGAGTTTGAAAATCTTTTAATAAATTTTTTATATCATGTATTGTATAATTATTTTTATTAAGATTTAAATTATTAGCTGTCGATTCTAGTAGTGGCATTATATTTTTTATTGATGATGCATTTGTAACTTCCCCAATAATAAATCCTCCATCATTTAAATACTCACTAATTTCTTTTAGAAAAAATTCAGTGTTATCACACTTTTCTAAATAATTACCAATTAAAATATAATCATATTTCTTATTAACAATCTTTTTTAATGAGGAATATGTTTTAATAAATTTGGAACATATTAATCTTTGACTTTTATTTTTTTCTACACCTTCAATAACAGCTTTAGGAAATTTATATTTTAAAGCTAACGCGTTAACACCTATGTGACTATTATAATCTAATATTTTTTTCGGATTATCGATTAATGGATAAGAATATTGTTTTTTCTCATCAAATAAAAAGGTATTAAAGCCCCACTTTTTTTGAAAATAAGCCCGATTTTTATTTAATATAGGATAAAATTTGGATAAATCTTTGCGAAAAGAAGTGCCTAAATAATGATAAATATAAACATCATGACATAAAAGTAATTTATAGCCTGCTTTTATTATCGTTAATGATAAGTCGTTATCTTCAATATATCCTGGCGTATAATTTTCGTCTAAAAATTGAATTTGATTTATTACCTTTCTTTTAATTAACAAACAATAACCGATTAAAAAAGCTTTTAACTCCCACTTATTTTTATTAGAATGATTATTTTCTTGGGCTCTTTTTTGCATTTCATTAAAATTAGTGTAAGTTAAATTAAGCCCTTGAGCATTTTCAAAATTATTACAAACTGGTCCTACCGCCCCTATTAAAGGATTACTATGGAGTGCTTTAGATAAATTTTCTAACCAATTACTAGTGACAATAGTGTCATTGTTTAATAATAATATATCATTATCTTTTTGAGCAATGTTTATACCAATATTACAGCCTTTTGGAAAACCTAAATTTTCTTTATTAAAAATAACTTTGATATCTTTTTGTTTTTGTAAATATTCTTTGGTATGGTCAGTAGAATTATTATCAATGATAATTAATTCATAAGAATCTTTAGGTGTATATTTTCTAATGCTTTTTAAGCATTGTTTAGTTAAATTTAAATTATTGTAAGTTAAAATAATAATGGATACTTTTGCTTGCATATCTACCCCTAATTAATTATATTAAATTAGATATAAATTTATAAAAAAAAACAAGTTAATACTTGCTTTATTCATTTGCTTTTGTAGTTTTTTTATCTTCTTTTTTCTTTGGTGCTAGTTTGTCATTAATATCATTTAATTTACGGTAAATCATTACGATTAATAATGCTCCTTCAAAAATTAAACGAACAATTATATTTCCTACTATTAAATAAACAATGAACGCGACAAAACTTGTACTAATCAAACTAAATGATGTAATAGTAATAAATAATGATAATACTAAATAACATATTTTTAAAATAGTTTCTAAACTCATTGTTTTAAAAGTAAGGAAATTATATATTTTCTCTGTTGTTCCTGTATAATTTTTCGCATTATTAGGATTTAAGAAAGTAAAATAAATTATTATACCTCCACAAATGGCAACTAAAAAACTTACGATGGTCCATACATTGCTATTATTTACCATATTTAATCCTGTTGTATAATTTCCATATCCATACATTTTTTTAGCTCCTTTCTTTTCTCCATCATACCATATTTAATTTGAAAAACAAATGATTAACAGATGAAATTTTACGAAAAAAAAAGAAATTTTACTTTAATATTACAAAAATTTCTTTAATTGTTCGATACTATCTTCTTGCATAGTTACGTATTCATTAATTAATTGTTTTATTTGTTCATCAACAATTTTATTATTAAGAAGTTTCCTTCCTTCTATAATTCCCATATTAGTTCCTTGTAATAATAACTCAGCAATTTTAGAATTACTAGTATCTGTTAGGGTTTTCATTTCAATTCCATACCAAGTCATTGCCTTATTCATTGCAGATGTTTCTTTGGGCTCTTCTTCTTTTTTATATTTTTTAAAGACTTGCCGAATTTTCTTTTCAATTGCTTTATATTTATGGTATTGAACCGTAATAGATTCTTTAAATTCTTTATCTTCAACTTTATTTAAGACAAAATGAATCGCGTCCATTCCCATGCAAGCACCTTTACTTATTTCATTTAAGGCATTGATATTTTCTTTCATTTATAAATTATTCCTCCTAAAAATATTGTTTACTTTTTTATTGAAATTATACATTTTTATTTAACAAAGTTATAATAATCATTATTTTAAATAAAGGAAAATCACAATGTTTGGAATTAATGATATATTAAGAAAAACTATTGATAATAAAGAATTGACTCAAGAAGAAAAAATTAATATATTACAATCTAAAAGAATCCCATAGTAATACATTATTTGAGAAGAAAATTAAGTGAATTATATATTAAGGTATTAAGCGATTATAAAGGTTCAATATTTGAATTAATGCATATGATTAAACTTGAGGGTTGGTGTTGGCAAACTACGGAATCAGCAATTATCTTTTTAAATGATGACGATTATATTGAAAGAGGATATTTAAAATTAAATGAAGGAAAAAGAAAATATTACCATTCTTGGATATGTTTTAAGTTTAATAATATAGAATATATTTTTGATCCCTGTTAAATAATTTTTATTTGACTAACATATAATAATTATTGTAGAATGTAACTACAAGAGCAGAAATGCTTTTATGGTATTGTTTTTAAAACAATACCATGACAAGTGCTGTTAGGCATTCTACAAAGGTTAGTCATTGACTAACCTTTTTGTTATAAAAAAAGCCCTACCTGCTCGAACAAGTAAGGGTCAAATAAGTTTTTAAAAAAGCCCCATAAATACAGGGCTTTAATAACATAATTGGTGCCTAAGGCCGGACTTGAACCGGCACGGGCTTTAACACCCGCAGGATTTTAAGTCCTGTGCGTCTACCTATTCCGCCACTTAGGCAAAGGCACTGTCTTAATTCATAAGACAAGTTAATTATAATATTATTTAACCATTTTATCAAGCTTTTTTTGCAATTTTTAATCCATTAAGACGATTTTTAATAATTGTTCAAAATATATTGAAGTATTATCTTTAAAATATATTTTATTAGTATGGGTATCTAAAGACATAATAAATCCTAATTTAGAAAAATATTGGTTTTGCCAAAAATAAATAACTTTTACCATCACTTTGGTATGAAAAGCTTTCAATAATAACTTTTCTAATACTTCTTTTTCATCATCACTTAAAATAGGCAATTTTTTTAGTGTTCTTTCTTTTTCTAAGTTTTTTAACACTTCATAAGAATTCATAAGAGAATTAAAGGGTTGCCATTTTATTTCATTACGATTATTCATGATGCCCTCCTATTTTTTGATTACGTTCTTTAATAGTTGAACTAGCTAAAAGACTAGTCGCTTTTAAAAGACTATTTTTACCATAACGATTATGAACTTCATCTAAAGTTTTGGCTAAAGCTTCATCTTTTTCTTGTTTCTCAATATTTTCAAATAAATTTAATTGTTTTCCTCCCTTTTTAGAAAGTTTACCAAAAGCAATAGCTACTTTACGAATTGGTAAGTGCTCTAGATAATATTTGTCAAATAAAGTTTTACAAATTAAATATAATTCATCTTCATTTTGAGTAGGATTAGTAAATTTTATTTCATGAGAAAAACCACCACCAATATTTTTAGAATAAGTAATACTTAAATGAACTAAACTACACTCTAAATTTTCATTTCTTAATCGCCTTGTTAAAATTTCTAACATTTCTTTTATTATTAAAAATATTTCTTCATCATAATAATCTTTAAAAAGGACTTGACTATGGCTTATTGATTTTTCTTGTTTATAATGATTAAATGAAGAAATTAAAGAATTATCTATTCCATTAGCATGATTATGTAATTCTTCTGCTAAAACGCCAAATTTTTCTTTTAAAGTTATTTTAGGATAATGAGCTAAATCCCCTACAGTATAAATGCCTAAATTATTTAATCTTTTTTCTAATCTTGAACCAATGCCCCATATTTTACTTAAGGGTTTTATGGGCCATAATTTGGTAGGAACATCATAGTATTCCCATTTAGCTATCCCATTTTTATATTTTTTAGCTTCAATATCCATCGCAATTTTAGCAAGTAATAAATTAGGTCCTATTCCACATGTCGCGGTTAAACCAGTTTTCATTTCAATGGTTTTTAAAATTTTACTTGCTAGTTGTTCATCTGTTAATTTATAGTAATTTAAATAATCTGTTACATCTAAAAAACATTCATCAATAGAATAAATATGTAAATCTAAAGAACTAACAAAATCTAAATAAATATTTATAACTTCCTTACTTTTTTTTACATATAAAGCCATTCTTGGTGAGACTATTTGGTATGGTATATTTTGAGGAATGGTATATAATCTTGTTCTAGAAGGAATACCCATTTGTTTTAAATAAGGAGTAATGGCTAAAGTAATAGCTCCCCTACCTTGAGCTTTATTCGCAACAACTAAAGGAACTTTAAAAGGATCTAAATGCCGCTCTACACATTCTACTGAAGCAAAAAAACTTTTTAAATCAATACATAATATATGTCTGTTTATTTTATTATCCATTTTTCTTTCCTCCCAAACAAATGTTTTATAAGAAGATTATAACATATCTTTTTGAAAAAACAATTGACAAAATTTAACAATTAATAGATGATTATGTTGGTGAGATTATGAATTTGCAAATTTTAAAATGGTCCAAAGAAGAATATCAAAAATTTTTAACATATCTTTTATCTTTAGCAAATGATGAATATCGGTTATTTCATACAAAATTAGTTAAAACAAAATATAAAATACTAGGTATAAATGTTCCTAAGCAAAGACTTATTGCTAAAGAAATATTAAAAGGCAATGCGAAAAGTTTTTTAAAATTTAGTCAAGATATTTATTATGAAGAAGTTAATATTAAGGGGTTTATTATTGCTAATTTAAAAGATGAAAATCTAATAGATGATTTTGTTTTAAAAATTGATAATTGGGCTATTTGTGATAATTTTTGTAGTTCTTTAAAAATTGAGGAAAGTAATTTAGATAAATATTTTAAGAAAATTACCCAATATGTTAATGAAAAAGACGAATTTATAGCTCGAGTAGGAATTGTTTTGTTACTTAATAATTATCTTACAAAAGATTATTTGCCCAAAATATTTAAATTAATTAATAACATTACTTTAGATAAATATTATTTAAATATGGCCATTGCCTGGTTAATTTCAGAGTGTTATATTAAAGAAAAAGAATTGACAATTTTATTTTTACAGGATAATAAATTATCTAATTTTATTCAAAATAAAGCTATAGCAAAAATCAAAGATTCTTATCGAGTTAGTAAAGAAGAAAAAATGATGTTACAATGTTATAGCAAATAAAAAAAGCTCATGAAGCTTTATAAGATGGTAGGAATTAAAAAGGAAAATATTTTTAAATTGCGCATTACTCCATAAGAAAGAAAAATAATTATTAATATATACCATAAAAACGGTTCTAGTTTTTCAATTTGCCTTTGGTGGTTTTGTTTTGTAAATAACCAATCTAAAAAAAT
>CANQPR010000004.1 GCA_947625715.1 uncultured Bacilli bacterium | reverse complement strand
CTAGCTTTCTTGATAAAACTCCCCACTAGATTTTCTTAACTGGAATTTTTATCTCCCCACTAAATTATCTAGAACCACTTTTTTTAATTTATTAAAAGATGCTATTACAACATAAAAAATATTGATTATCTCAGCAATAACTAAAGAAAATAAGCCAATATGAACTAGTGATAAAATAGCTAACAGACAAAGTTTAATAATTTCCCCTTTAAAAGTTATTTTCATACTTGTTTTAGCTAAGCCAATAGCTTGTAGACTACTCATTAAGGGTGCTTCTAAATAAAATAAAACAAAGAAAGGTGCTAAAAAGAAAATATAGTTACTTCCTAAAGTAGTATTATATAATGTAGTAAGAAAAACATTTCTAAAGATAAAAATAATTATGGAAGAAGTAGTGCCAATGATAAAAGAATAAAATAAAGCTTGTTTTAGTCTTCTTTTGACCATTAATAAATTATTATTACTAAAATATTTACTGATTTCAGGTATTAAGATTTGACAAATGGCTGCGATGAAAAAAGAAGGAAGAGTTAAAAGTCCAATTGCATAAGCATTATAAGCAGCATATTCTCTTAAAATATATTCATTAGAATAACCACTGTAAAGTAAAAAATTAGTTAAAATAATCGGCTCTAAGAAAAATCCTATATTACCAATAAACCTTGATGAAACGCTGGGAATGGAGGTATCTAAAATATCTTTAATAATTTTTTTATGAGGTTTTATTTCTTCTAATTTAATATATTTATTTTTAGGCAGATAAAAACTAAATACAATAATACTTACTATTTCACTAATAATATTTAATAATATTAAACTAATGACACCTAATAAAAGTGATTTTTTTACTAAAATAGGTAGTATAAAAAGAAGAAAAAGAATTCTTACTATTTGTTCAAAAATATTAGAAACCGTGTTTGGGGCCACATTCATTTTTCCTAAAAAATAACCTCGTAAAATAGATGTAATACTAATAAATGGTAAGGTAAATGACATTGCAATTAATAAATAATATGTATTTGGTTCTTTTAATAAATAATTACTTAAAAAGGGGGCTAATAAAAAAATGATAATAATAAAAATAACATTTAAAATAATCATTAACCACATGGTTGACCATATAATAACTTTATTTTTATATCTTCGTTCATTTATTAATTTAGAAATACTAATGGGAAGAGCAAACCCAGCTAAAGTAATTAATAAAGAATAAGTTGGGGTGACAATAGTATAAAGAGAAAGCCCTTTTGTACCAATAATACGAGTGTAAATAATTTTGACAACAAATCCTAAAATTTTAACTATAAAACCACCAATTAGTAAAATTAAAATAGAAGATTTAAATTTGTCTTTTTGCATATACTTGTCCTTTCTAGTTAAATTTTGCTATAATAATTATATGAATGTTTTAAGTTATTTAGGAAGGAAAGAAAAATGAGCGAAAATAAATTTGAAACACTAAATGATTTATATGAGTATATACTTCCGGCTTTAAGAACAAAAAAAAGAGAAATGGTAGGTCAAAAATTTTCTTTTATAAGTGAAGATGATATATGGAATTATTTATGTAATAATATTTGGATAGATAAAAATAATTTAACAATTGCTGATATTGTAAATGATATTTTAAATACAGATAGCTTGGAAATTTATAAGGGAAGGTATAAAAATGAATGATTTTATAGAAGTAAATAAACAAAGTAGTATTAGAATTAAGGGAGATAAAATTATATATTTTGACCCAATTGAAGTAAATCATAAAAAAGATGCTGATTATATTTTTATAACGCATCCACATTGGGATCATTTTTCTTTGTTATCAATTTTAGAAATAAAAAAAGAAGATACTTTATTTATCACACCTAAAGATATTGTTGAAGAACTTTTATCAATTGGCATTAGTGAAGAGTATATTATTGTTGTTAAACCAGGAGAAGATTATGCATTTAAAAATATCGAATTTAAAACAATTCCTGCTTATAATTTGCATAAAAAAAATCATCCCAAAAGTGCTTTATGGGTGGGATATTTATTAAAATATAATAATATTACTTACTATATTCCTGGGGATACTGATGTAACTAAAGAAAATAAAAATATTAAATGTGATATTTGTTTTTTACCTATTGGGGGAAGATATACAATGGATTGCATTGAAGCCGCGAATTTATGTAATATTATAAATCCTAAAATAGCCATTCCCATTCATTATGGATATGTTGTGGGAAGTATGAAAGATGCTAGTGTTTTTAAAAAAAGAATTAATAGTAATATAAAATGTCTTATCCTTTTAAAGGAGGAAAAAAATGCTTAATGAATTAATTAAAAAATGTGAAAAGGAATTAACTAAAGAAGATGTTTTGCTGATAAAAAAAGCTTATGATTATGCTTTAGAACATCCCAAAGATAAAAAAAGATTAAATGGTGAAGATTATATAACCCATCCTTTAAATGTAGCTTTAATTTTAACTGATTTACATATTGATGTTGCAAGTATATGTGCGACAATATTACATGAAACAATAAATCATGGTGGAGCAACCAAAGAAGAATTGGAAAGTATTTTTGGTAGTGATATTGCATCATTAGTTTTATCAATTTCCAAAATGAATAAATTAGAACTTATGGATGATTCTAATGCGGCAAGCTTAAATCTTCGGAAAGTGTTAGTAGGTCTTGCTAAAGATGTCAGAGTTTTATTTATTAAACTCGCTGATCGTCTTCATAATTTAAGAACCGGTAGTGTTTTAGATAAAGAAACATTAAAAAGGAAAGTCGAAGAAACCGAAAATGTTTTAATTCCCATTGCCCACCGTCTAGGAATTAATACTTGGAAAAGTGAAATGGAAGATTGGTGTTTAAAATACGAAAAACCGGATGTTTATCAAGATATAGAATCAAAATTAGCTTTATCAAGACAAGAATTAGAAAGCAATTTATTAGAAATGCAAGACGCTATAAGCGATATTTTATTGGAACAAAATATATCATTTAAAATTAAAAGTCGCGTTAAAAGTATATATAGTATTTATCATAAATTAAATCAAGGTAAAAAATGGAATCAAATATATGATATATTAGCATTAAGAATTATTGTAAAAAATGTAAGTGATTGTTATTTAGCTATTGGTTTAATTCATGCCAAATATAGACCTATTCCAGGCAGATTTAAAGATTATATTGCCATGCCTAAAGAAAATATGTATCAATCATTACATACTGGTATTTTTGGCAGTGATAATCATCGTTATGAAGTCCAAATAAGAACCGAAGAAATGGATGAAATAGCCGAAAAAGGAATCGCATCACATTGGTCTTATAAAGAAAAAGGAACTAAAAAAATTCAAGATATGATGGAACAAAAACTTGAATTATTTCGCAATTTAATTGAAACAAGTGATAATTTTAATAATGAAGATTTTACAAGCCAAGTTAAAAATGATTTTTTAAATGATTTCATCTATGTTTTTACTCCAAAAGGGGATGTTGTAGAACTACCCTTTAATGCCACACCTATTGATTTTGCTTATCGCATTCATTCTAAAGTTGGAGATAGTACAGTCTTAGCAATTGTAAATGATAATATTGTGCAATTAAATGAACCACTACATAATAACGATATTGTTCAAATTAAAACAAATGCTTCAAGTAATCCTAAAAAAGAATGGTTAAAATTTGTTAAAACTTCTCATGCTAAAAATCGAATAAAAGCTTACTTTAGTAAACAAGAAAAAGAAAATATAACTAATAAAGGTAAAAATCTTTTCCAAAATGAATTAAGAAAAAGAAAAATAGCTTTTGATAGTATTTTAAATAATGAAAATATAAAATATCTTTGTAATGCCCTACATGTTGAAGATTTAAATGATATTTATTTTGCCATTGGTTCTTTAAGATATACAGCAGCATACATTATAAATTTGGTTATGGAAGATAAAAGAAGTGCTAATGATGTCTTAGTTGAAAAAATGTTAAGAATGCCAAAAAATGATAAGAGTGAAAATAAAAATGATTTATATGTTAATGGGGAAAGCAATATTTTAGTACATTTAGCTAAGTGTTGTAAACCGGTTTTAGGTGATGAAATAGTAGGTTATATTACCAAAGGTGATGGAATAAGAGTTCATCGTAAAACTTGTGAAAATATAGCTAATTTAAAAGACCGCTTTATAGATGTTAGTTGGAATACTTTAAATGAAGAGTTATATGAAACGGATTTAATTATTAAAATAGAAAATACTAAAAATAATTTATTAGATATTATAAGTAAAGCGACAATTAAAAACGTCAGCGTTTATAATGTAAGAGCTAAAAAAGAAGATTTTTATACAGTTTATGAAATAACGGTTAAAGTAAAAAATAAAGAACAATTAGATGATTTTATTACAAGTTTAGAAAATTTAAATATTGTAAGTATGGTGAAGCGAAAATGAAAGTTGTAGTGCAAAAAGCAAAAGATGCTAAAGTAGTGGTTGATGGTAATATATGTGCAAGTATAACAGATGGGTTAGTAGTATTAGTAGGCTTTTGTAGTGATGATACTTTAGAAAAATTAGAACCAATAGTTAAAAAAATTGTTAATTTACGAATCTTTTTAGATGAAAATCATGTTATGAATAAAAGTATTTTAGATGTCAAAAAAGAAATATTAAGTGTGAGTCAATTTACTTTATATGCTGATGTAAAAAAAGGTAATCGACCTAGTTATATAAAAGCTTTAAATAGCAAAGATGCTTTAGAATTATATAATAAGTTTAATGAACTATTAAGTAATTATGTTCCCGTTAAAACAGGTATTTTTAAAGCCGATATGGAACTACATTTAGTAAATATGGGTCCAACAACAATTATTATCGAAAATTAATTTTATCTAAAAGTTTGCAAATAATTTGATTTGTAGTAAAATAAAGTTATGAGGTGTGATTTATTATGGATAAGAATGATAATAAATTTGCCAAAGGAATGTGCTTTTATAAGCTTTTTTGGGTTTTCCTTTTTGGATGTATATTTGGAGCTTATTATGAGCAATTATTGAATTTATTTATTCATTATCATTATCATCATGAATGGACATGGCAACTAAGAAGAGGTCTTATATATGGACCTATTTCCCCTATATATGGCTTTGGAGCTTTAATGATGATTGGCTTATTAGCAAGAAAAGAGCGAAGTGATTGGAAAACATTATTATATGGAGCAATCTTAGGAGGAACTTTTGAATATTTAATTAGTTTTTTTCAAGAATTATTTTTAAAAACCGTATCTTGGGATTACAGTAATGAATTTTTAAATATTAATGGTCGAACAACTATTCCCTTTGCTATTGTTTGGGGATTATTAGCTTTAGTGTTAGTAAAAATAGTTTATCCTGCTATATCAAATGTAATAGAAGCTTTGCCAATGAAATTTGGTAAAATATTAACTAATATTTTAATTGTGTTATTATCGTTAGACTTTTTTATCTCTTGGGGGGCTTTAATAAGACAAAATCTTCGCCATAATGGTTATCCATCACTAACTTTCGTCGGTAAATTTTTTGATTATTATTATAATGACGATGTCCTCAAAAAAAGTTATAATAACATGGTCGTAATAGAAGTAAAAAAAGAAAAGGAGTAAAGTAGTATGCGAAAATTTATTAAAGAATTTAGGGGTTTTATAGCAAGAGGTAATGTAATTGATATGGCCGTTGGTGTAGTAATAGGTGGAGCTTTTGGCAAAATTGTTACGAGTTTAGTTGAAAATATTATTACCCCTTTAGTTGGTATTTTATTAGGGGGTTTAGATTTTACAGGTCTTTCAATTAAAATTAAAGATGCTACAATTATGTATGGAGTTTTTATTCAAAATGTTATTGATTTTTTGATTATCGCGTTTTCAATCTTTGTTGTAATTAAAATAATTAATAAAGCTCATAAAAAGAAAAAAGAAGAAGTAGCCCAACCAAAAGAAATTATTTTATTAGAAGAAATAAGAGATTTGTTAAAAGAAGCTCAAGAAAAATAATTGACGAATATTAAAAAAAGCTATAAAATAAACATATCTTCTTAAAGAAAGAAAAAGTAAAAAAGTAGATATTAAAAGAGAGAGCTAATAGGTGAAAATGCTTAATAAAACCTTTTTTATGAAACAACTTTCAATAATTTAAGACGCATTTATATGTGATGAAATTAAAATAAGAGCCTAGGTGAAGTAAGGTGGCACCGCGGGGGTATCCTCGTCCTTACATAATCTAGGTTTATTTTTATGAAAGGATGTTTTTATGAGTGAAAAAGAAAATTTAGAATTATTAATTAACAAAATTATTCGTTATCAAAATACAAAGTTTAAAAATAAAAAAATTCAAAGAAACTTCCAAAGAAATATCACTAGTTCTATTAAAAAGAATTTAGATATATCAAAAGAAGAAGCAATGAACTTTGAACTTTGTTTAACCTTACTTAAAGATAAATTACAATCTTTAAAATATTCTTTAAATGATAAAAAAGATTTACTGCCCTTTTATTTAATGTGGGTTAATGATATCGTGGTTGATGAAGATTTTTATGAAGCTTTAAAATATTTAACTATTTACTTTCATACCTCAAATTGGCCCATATTAATCGATAAAATTATAGAATTTAAAAAAAATATCAAAGACAAAATTTTATTAAAAGATATAAGTGCTAGAATGGCAATTGAAAGATGTTTTATAGATTTAGATAATATTTTAATAGCTAAAGAATTTATGGCTAATTTCGAAGAATATGAAAATAACTGGTTAGAAGTATTAAAATATTTTGAAAATTTAGCTAATATAGAAAAAGAAAAAACAATGACTTTAGAGAGGTTTAATTATGAATATCGATAAAATTATGAAAGAAAAAGAACATTTATTAAATAAAAAAATAGAAATTAATGGGTGGGTTAGAAATCATCGCCCTCAAAAAGAATTTGGGTTCATTGATTTATCTGATGGAACAAATTTTAAACATTTACAAGTGGTTTATGATAAAAGTGTTAGTGATTTTGATTTAGTAAGCAATATTCACAATGGTTCTTCTATAAAAGTTATGGGAATTTTACAGAAAAGTGAAGGTAAAAATCAAGATATAGAATTAAAAGCAATGAATATCCAAATCCTAGGCGATTGTAGTAGTGATTATCCATTGCAAGCTAAAAGACATTCGATGGAGTTTCTGCGTAGTATTGCTTATTTAAGACCACGCGCTAATTTATTTCAAGCGGTTTTTAAAATTCGCAGTTTAGCTTCAATGGCTATTCATGAATATTTTCAAAAAAGAGGATATATATATTTACATGCCCCATTAATCACTGCAAGTGATTGTGAAGGAGCTGGGGAAATGTTTCAAGTTACAACCCTTGATTTAGAAAAAGAAAAAACAATTGATTACCAAAAAGATTTCTTTGGTAAAAAAACAGGTTTAACCGTCTCAGGTCAACTACAAGCAGAAACATTTGCTATGGCTTTTTCAAAAGTTTATACTTTTGGTCCTACTTTTCGAGCTGAAAATTCCAACACAAAAGTTCATGCTTCAGAATTTTGGATGATTGAACCGGAAATAGCTTTTTGCGATATTGATGAATTAATGAATATTGAAGAAGATTTTTTAAAAAATATTATTCAATATGTTTTAGAACATGGGCAAGAAGAATTACAATTTTTAGATAAATTTACTTCCCCTGGTTTAATTGAAAAATTAAATAATTTATTACAAAGTCAATTTACTAAAATAACTCATGAAGAAGTAATAACTTTACTAAAAAAAGCCCCAGTAAAATGGGAATTTACCCCTTCATATGGCAAAGATATAGCTAAAGAACATGAAAAATATTTAACAGAATATTTTAAAGGCCCTGTTTTTATTACTAATTGGCCAAAAGATATCAAAGCTTTTTATATGAAATTAAATGATGATGGAAAAACTGTTGCGGCTGTCGATTTGATTGTCCCTGAAGCAGGCGAATTAATGGGGGGAAGTCAAAGAGAAGAAGATTATGATAAATTATTAAAGAGAATGCAACAACTTAATATGAATATAAAAGAGTTACAATGGTATTTAAATTTACGCAAATATGGAAGTGTTATTCATTCTGGTTTTGGAATGGGTTTTGAAAGATTACTTATGTATTTAACAGGAATTGATAATATAAGAGATGTTATAGCATACCCAAGAACACCAGGTAACTGCGAATTTTAAGGAGGATAGTCTGAAAAATAATTATTTTCATGACTATGTGTGTCTTAAACAAAGTGAAAGGAATGTGAGGTTTTTATGAAAACAATAAATAATGGTGAATTAAGAGAAAAAGATGTAAATAAAACTTTAACCTTATATGGTTGGGTAAATAAAAGAAGAGATATGGGAGGTGTAATCTTTGTTGATTTACGAGACCGTTCTGGAATATGTCAAGTAGTATTTAATCGAAGTTATTTAAAAAGTGACTTTAAATTAGCTGAAGAATTAAAAAATGAATATTGCATTAAAGTAACTGGTAAATTAAATAAAAGAACTCCTTCTATGATAAACCCTAATATTGCTACAGGGATGGTTGAATTAATGTGTGAAAACATTGAAATATTAAGTAAAAGTGAGGTTGTTCCCTTTAATATTTATGATGATAAAGAAATCAATGAAAATGTGGGTCTAAAATATCGTTATTTAGATTTAAGAAGAGAAAAACTTCAACAAACAATTAAAACTAGACATCTTATAACTTCCAAAGTAAGAGAATTTTTAAATAAAGAAGACTTCTTAGAAATTGAAACACCCATTTTATGTAAATCAACACCAGAGGGAGCTCGTGATTACATTGTGCCTTCACGAGTTAATAAAGGTAAATTTTATGCCCTTCCTCAAAGTCCCCAAATATTTAAACAATTATTAATGATTGGTGGTTTTGAAAAATATTATCAAATTGCTAGATGTTTTCGAGATGAAGATTTAAGAGCTGATAGGCAACCAGAATTTACCCAAATAGATTTAGAAATGAGTTTTGCTTCTCAAGAAGATGTAATAACGCTAGTTGAAAAAATGATTAAATATGTTGTTAAAAGTGTTAAAAATATTGAATTAGACGAATTTCCAAGAATAACTTATAAAGAAGCTATGGAGCGCTTTGGCTCTGACAAACCTGATACCAGATTTGCGATGGAATTAAATGATTTAACAGAAATTTTAAAAGGAACAAAAATGAATGTTTTTTCAAGTGCCATTGAAAATGGAGGCATTGTTAAATGTTTAATTGTTAAAAATAATGCTGATAAATATTCAAGAAGTGATGTTGAACATTTAACTGATTTTGTCAAAGTATATAAAGCTAAGGGCCTTGCTTGGTTAAAATATGATAATGATGCTTTTACTGGTGTGATTGCTAAAAATTTAGAAGAAGAAAAATTAGGGGCTATGAAAGATAAATATAATATTACTAATAATGATTTAATATTGATTGTTGCTGATAAGCCCAAAATTGTTTATGATTCTTTAGGCGCATTAAGATTAAAAATAGCTAATGATTTACAATTAATTCCCTCTGATAAATTAAACTTTTTATGGGTAGTTGATTTTCCAATGTTTGAGTATTCAGAAACTGAAGGAAGGTATAAAGCTATGCATCACCCTTTTACCATGCCTAATAATTTAAATTTATTAAAAACAGATAAAGAAAAAGTATTAAGTTTAGCTTATGATATTGTGTTAAATGGTTATGAATTAGGGGGTGGCTCAGTAAGAATTCATGATAGCGAAATGCAAAAAGTGGTTTTTGATGCTTTACAATTAAGTGATGAAGATATTAAAAATCGTTTTGGTTTCTTTATTGAAGCATTTAAATATGGAGCACCTCCCCATGCTGGATTAGCTATTGGTCTTGAGCGCTTTACAATGCTTTTAAGTAATACTGATAATATCAAAGATGTTATTGCTTTTCCAAAAACCCAAAGTGCTAGTGATATAATGAGCGAAGCCCCAAGCATTGTAAGTAATAATCAATTAGATGAGTTAGGAATTACAGTTGTAAAGGAGGAAAGTGATGAGTAAATTTACGAAAGAAATGGTTGATGATTATGCCAAAAAATTATTAATTGGCCTAACAGAAGAAGAAAATAAAATGGTTTTAGATGAATTTGAATTAATTGATGAACAATTACAAAAAGTAGCTAAAATCAAAGGAATTAATGATGTTATACCTATGACTCATACTTTAGATGATTTTGAAGGAACATTAAGAGAAGATGTAGCTTTACCTTCGGTTCCTATTGAAGATTTATTAAAAAATGCTGATAAAGTTGATGGACGAGAAATTGAAGTTGTAAAGGTGGTAGGACAATGAGTTATTTAGATAAAGATCTTATAACGATTCATGATGCTTTAGTAAAGAAAAGTGTTAGTAGTAAACAACTTATAGAAGAAGCTTTAGAAAAAAGTAGAAAAGTAGAAGAAAAATGTAATGCATTTGTAACTATTTTGGATGATGCAAAAGAAAAAGAAGTAACTGATAATATTCTTTCGGGTATTCCTTTTGGTGTTAAAGATAATTATTCTACAAAAGATGTATTAACGACAGCTTCTTCAAATACCTTAAAAGATTATGTGCCTTTTTATACAGCAACATGTGTAGAAAAATTATTTGAAGCAGGCGCTGTAATGGTCAATAAAACTGCAATGGATGAGTTTGGAATGGGAGGAACTGGTAAAACTGCTCATACGGGAATTATTAAAAATCCTTGGGATGTAAAAAGAATGTGTGCAGGCTCTTCAGCTGGGTCAGCTGCGGCAGTTGCTAGTGGAGTTTATCCTTATGCCTTAGGAAGTGATACAGGTGACTCGATAAGAAAACCGGCTGCTTATTGTGGTATAGTGGGCTATAAACCAACTTATGGTTTAATTAGTCGTTATGGTTTATTCGCGTTTGCCTCTAGCTTAGATCACTGTGGTGTTTTAACCCGCTGTGTAGCTGATGCTGCCTTAGTTGTTGATGAAATGAAAGGCAAAGATGAACTAGATATGACAAGTGTTGATTCATCTAATATGCATTTATATGAATCTTTAAATAAGCCCTTAAAAAATATCAAACTTTGTACCATCAAAGAAATTGTCGATATGAAAAACTATCCAATAGACAACGAAGAATTAAAAAGTCATTTACAAAATTTTAATAAAACTTTAGATTTATGTAAAAGTTTAGGAATCGAAGTTGAACAAGTAAGTGTCAAAAAAGAATTATTAGAAGCCTTGGCAAGTGTCTATGTTGTAATTTCTTGTGCTGAGGCCACCAGTAATTTATCAAATTTAACCGGTATTATTTTTGGAAAACGTGGCGAGGGTAATACTTGGGAAGAAATGATGATGGATCATCGAACCAAAGGTTTTTCACCATTAATTAAAAGACGTTTTGTTATTGGTTCATATGTTTTACAAAAAGAAAACCAAGAACGTTATTTTAAAAATGCCCAACGTATAAGAAGATTATTAGTTGATGAATGGAAAAAGTTATTTAAAGAATATGATGCCGTTATTTTACCAGTTGGAAGTGGTCCTGCTAAATATCTAGAAGGCTCTATAGAAAAGATATCAACAGAGTATCAAATACTAGAAGAACATTTACAAATTGGTAATTTTGGTGGTTTTCCATCTATTACCATTCCCAATGGTTTTGTAAATAATTTACCAGTTGGCGTTAATTTAACAGCCAATTGTTTTGAAGATGAAAAATTATTAGCAATAGCTAGTAAATTAGAAGATAATATGCCTTATAAAGGTCAAATAGCAGGAGGTCATAATGAATAAATATAAAGTTGTAATTGGTTTGGAAATGCACTGCGAATTAAAAAGTAATTCAAAAGTTTTTTCAAGTGCCAAAAATGCTTATAGTCAAATTCCTAATGAAAATGTATGGCCAGTTGATATGGCTTTTCCAGGAACTTTACCTGTTGTTAATAAAAAATGCGTAAGAGATGCCTTAAAAATGAGTATGGTTTTAAATTGCAAACAACCCAAATATTTAATATTTGACCGCAAAAATTATTATTACCCTGATTTACCAAAGGGATATCAAATAACGCAGATGGATAGTCCCGTAGGCGTTGATGGCAAAATAATAATTGAATGTGATGGTAAAAGAAAGCCTGTTTATATTCATGATATTCACCTAGAAGAAGATGCAGCAAGTTTAGATCATTATTTTGGCACCTCTTGTATTGATTATAACCGAGCTGGTGTACCTCTTTTAGAATTAGTAACTAAGCCTTGTTTAGAAAGTGCCAAAGAAGCAGTTAGTTTTCTAGAAGCCATGCGTAGTATTTACCAATTTTGCGATGTAAGTGAGGGCGATACTAAAAAGGGTCAAATTCGTTGTGATGTTAATGTTTCAATAATGGATGAAAATGATAAAGAACTAGGAACTAGAGTTGAAATTAAAAATGTCAATTCTTTTGGTGGCGTTTATGACGCGATTAATTATGAAATAGAACGGCAAAGCAAATTAAAAGAAAGTGGCCGTTATGATGAAGTTATTCAAGAAACAAGACGTTGGGATGAAGAAAGTGCTAAAACAATTCATATGCGTAGTAAAGTTGATGCCATAGATTATAAATATTTTATTGACCCTAATATTCCTAAAATAAAAATAACAAAAGAATTATTAGAAGATATAAGAAAAGAAATACCAGCTTTACCATTAGAATGTAAAGATAAATATATTAAAGAATATGGTTTATCAGAGTATGATGCTTCAGTCATTATTAAAGAAAAAGATTATGTTGATTATTATGAAGAATGTTTAGAATTAAAAATTGAGCCTAAAATGGCTTCTAATTGGTTAACTACCCAAATTTTAGGAGAAATAAATCATGAAGAAGTTTCATTAAAAGATTTTTATTTAAAACCAAAATATTTAAAACAAATAATTGATGCATTAAATAAAAAAACAATTTCTTCTAAACAAGCTAAAGATATCTTTTATAAATCATGTAGTGAGAAAAAAGAACCAAATAGTTACATTACATCTGATATGGCTCAAATAAATGATAAAGAAGTAATTTCGCAAATTGTAGAGAAAATAATGGAAAATAGTCAAGAACAAATAAAGCAATATAAAAACGGGAAAACTAATTTATTTGATTATTTTGTAGGTCAAGTAATGAAGGAAACTAAAGGTAAAGCTAATCCTGTTTTAACTAAAGAAATAATAAGTTCGTATTTACAAAAATAGGTGGGTTATGAAAACAAAAAATTATGAAGTTAATATTGATGACATTTATATTGGTGAATTAGTTAAAGTTAAAGGTTCAATTAAAAGATTTAGTGGAAAAAGTGATTATTTTTATAATGATGGAGAACTTTATTTAGAACAATGGGAAAGATATCGTTCAATGTTATTTGTACTTGATAAAAATAAAAAAGCAAATGATTTATTATACAATAGTCCTAAATATCCCATTTTAAATATTACTAATGATTTATTAATTAAAGAACCTTTAGTAATTCAAGATGCATATTCCATTAGTATCTTAAAGTATTTTTTAAAGAAAGATACTTTGACATATAAAGATTTATTATATTTAAAAAGAAAATATTTAAATGGTCATTTTATTAGAAATAATGAAGTATTTTTCAAAAATAAAAGAATGTATACTGTTATTGATGATTTAGGAAACAGAACTTTAAAAGAATATTTTTTATGGCGAGAAAAAATGAATTCTTTTAAACCAAGTAAAAAGGAATATACAAGAAAATTATCTCGTTAAATTTAATGTTAATGCTAATAATTATGGGAAAAATTATATTGACGGTGAATAAATTCCTATAATATAATGAAGGAAGATATGGAGGTCTTCTTTTATTATGAAAAAAAAGAAAAAGAGCCAAAAGAAAAGTATCATATATATTATAATTGGGATAGGATTCTTACTTTTAGCTTTGGCATCAACGACATTTGCTTTTTGGAGTATAACTAAAAATCAAGAAAACGAAAATCTTGTTAATACTGTTTGTTTAGATGTAAGTTTTACAGGTCGACAAGATATAAATGTTCCTAATGCTTATCCGATGAGCATAGATGAAGGGACATTATTAGATCCTTATATTTTTACAATAACTAATGAATGTGGAAATTCTCATTATGTGATAAATTTGGAGACCGTAACTAGTGGGGTAGAAAAATCTTTAAAAGAAGAATATTTAAGAGGCTACCTTACAAATGACAAAGAAGAAATTCTATTTAATGATACCTTAAAAGATGAATATATCAATAATGAAAAAGTAATAAAAACTTCTTCAAAAGCGATAAAACTATATGAAGGAGATTTAAATGGAAAAGGAAGTAGTGCTACATTTAACTTAAGATTATGGTTAGATGAAAATGTCGAAGATGAAGATTCAATGAGTGCTACCTATGAAGGAAAAATAACGGTAACGTCAAATTATCAAGAAGTAAAAAATACAGGGGTAAATACTTTAAAAGAGTTAGCTAACACTAAACCCTCTATGCTAGCGTTTGATGGTAAAGATGTATTAGGTAGTGATGCAGGAACAACTGATAATAATTTACGTTTTGTGGGTGCTGATCCGGATAATTATGTTGAATTTAATAATGAAACCTGGCGAATTATTGGGGTTATGGATAATATAGAAGAAGAAAATGGTAATACCGGAAGTCACATCAAAATCATTAGAGATAGTATAGGTGAGTATAGTTGGGATTCATCAGAAAGTAATGTAAATAATGGTTATGGGGTAAATGAGTGGAGTATATCGGATATAAATGCGGTTTTAAATAATCAATTTTATAAAAAAGAAGCCGGTGGCGTTTGTTATAGAAGTAATGAAAATAAAGTAACTGATTGTCCAAAGTGGGAGGAAATTGGTTTAGATAGTGAAGCAAGAAGTATGATAAGTAAAGTAAAATGGAACACCGGAACCATGCCTGAAGCATATAACGCAAGTTTAATTACACCTATTTATATGTATGAAATGGAACGAAGCAATAACAAAAGTAAAATTTGCAAAAGTGATAGTGGGGTTTGTTCTGATAATGAAAATAGAACCACGCAGTGGCCCGGGTATGTTGGTTTAATGTATCCTAGTGACTATGGTTTTGCAACAACTGGTGGAGATAAAGTATCAAGAGCAACATGTTTAACAACTAATATGTATTCTTGGAAAAATGATGATAATTTAACCGATTGTGCTCAAAAAAGTTGGTTACTTGATGATACTACAAGTCAGTGGACAATGACCCCATCACCAGTGACTGACAATGCTTATTCAGTCTTTAGAATTCATTCTAGTGGGAGTGTCGATTCTAGTACTGCTTATAGTGCAAGAATAATTCGCCCTGTTGTTTATTTAAAAACAGAAGTCCAAATATTAGATAGCACTGATATAGATTATGGTAGTATAAATAATCCTTATAAATTAAGTATTTAAAAAGAAAGCTTTTAAATAACTTTCTTTTTTTCATTTTAAATATCTAAAGTTTCAATATTAGTATTTTCATTTTTAATTTTTCCTGTAATCGCGTCTTTTAAGTTTTGTTGCTCGTTACCTAAATCATTATCAATATCAAATGTTCTTATGACTTCTTCAAAACTTGTTACTCCATTAATAACTTTTAATAATCCATCATCAAGTAAACTTGTTGTGTTACCACTTTGATAAATAATTTGTCTTAATTTTTCTTTTGAAACATTATTAGTAATGGCATCTTTAATTTCTTGATTTAATATTAGTACTTCTTGAAGGGCAATTCTTCCTTGATAACCATTGTAGCATTCATCACAACCAACGGGTTTATATACATATGGTATATCCATTCCTAAAGCTTCTTTAAAGACCCGATTTTCATAGGCTGTTGTTTTTCTTGAAGCCCGACATTTAGGACATAATTTTTTACATAATCGCTGTGATATAATAGCTTCTAGGGCACTTCCTAGTAAGTATCTTTCAACACCCATGTCAACTAATCTTTCAATAGTAGTAAGGGAGTTATTAGTATGAAGAGTAGATAATACTAGGTGTCCTGTTATTGAAGCTCTAACAGCTATTTTTGCCGTTTCATTATCTCTTATTTCCCCAATCATAATAACATCAGGATCTTGTCTTAAAATGGAACGAAGGGAAGTAGCAAAATCAAGACCAATTTCACTCATAACTTGAACTTGATTAATACCTTTAATTTTCATTTCGACAGGATCTTCAACAGTAATAATATTTCTTTTAGTATCATTTAATTCATCTAATATTGAATAGACAGTAGTTGATTTTCCGGTTCCTGTTGCTCCTGTTACTAAAACAATACCATTAGGTTTATTGATAACTTTTTTTATTTTTTCTAAACTAGCTGGTGAAAAACCTAAATCTTTCATTGAAGTAAATAATTTGGAATTATCAAGAATTCTGATAACTATTTTCTCACCATAAACAATTGGCAGTGATGATACTCTTAAATCTAATTGTTTATTTTCAAAATTTATTTTAATCGCACCATCTTGAGGAAGCCTTGATTCAGTTATATTCATACCAGCCATAATTTTAATGCGGGTTGTTAAATTTCTTTTTACCATTTGGGGAACAACGGTATATAATATTAATTCACCATCAATTCTAATGCGCACATTTAATTCGTTTTCACTAGGGTCAAAATGAATATCACTAGCATTCTTTTTAGCTGCATCAAAAATTATCTCATTTACGATATCAACAATAGGTAAATTAGCATAATCATATTCTTTAATCATTTTTATCACCCCAAATGTTATTCCTTTTATAAGTATACTATACCTTTTCGTAAAACACAAATTCTTTTATTGAAAAACAAAAGAATATTTGATACAATGAACAAGTAAAGATACAAGAAGGGAGAAAGGACAATGGCCTTTGGAAAATTAAAAAAAATCTTTGCGGATGATGCCGATATTGATCAAGGTATGAGCGAAGATGAATACTACACAATTAGTCAAGAAGAATCTTTAAAAGAAGCTGATAAAACAGGAAATAAAATGATTTTATTAGAACCAAGAGCTTATTCAGAATCACAACAAATTGCAGATCACTTAAAAAATCGTAATAGTGTAGTGGTAAATTTTAAACGCGTGACAAGTGCTCAAGCAAAAAGAATTATTGACTTTCTTACAGGATGCGTATATTCTATAGGTGGAACGATGCAGAAAATAGGTGTTGGTATTTATTTATGCACGCCCAAAAATGTCAATATTCAAGGAAAAATAAGTGATGATAATGAAAAAAATACCAAAAATGCCGAGGGAGAAGAAATTGATTGGTAAGTAGTTATTAAAACTTTTTTGACAAAGAAGGTGAAGAGTGAAAAAATTTAAAACGAAGTTAAATGGATATGCTAAAGATGAAGTAAATGCTTTTGTCTCACAAGTAACAAAAGAATATGAAAGAATGCTAGATGGTTTAAAACAAAGAGACCAAGAAATTAAATCTTTACAAGAAAAATTACTTCAATATCAAAACATGGAAAATACTCTAAACCGTGCTTTAATGGTGGCTGAAGATGCTTCAAATCAAATAAAAAGAATGGCTAGAGATGAGTCAAAAAGTATTGTTGATGATGCAAAGAAAAATGCCTCAAGAATTATAAATGATGCTTTAACAAGAGCCCAAAAACTAGAAAATGATGCTATTGTATTGCGCAATAAAATAATTATTTTCAAAAAAAGATTTAGAGCCCAAATGGAAGCCGAAATGGAAGCTATCGAACAAATTAATGAAGACCTATAATAGTCTTTTTTTATGCCATTTTAAAAAATAAGTGTTATAATAATATTAGGAGAGATTATGGCAAAGAGAAAAAAGAAGAATATTAAATATAATTTATTATTACCAGTATTAATAATTTTAGGTTTGTTCATTTATTATAATCAAGATAAAATAATCGCTTTAATGCCTCAAAAGGAAACATATAGTTATAATTTAAGTGATATACCTTCTTATACCGGTGAAAAATATATAATTATTAATAATAATGAACCATATTTCTCTGTTAGTGATTATTCTACAAAATCCTTTGAAAAATACAGTGATTTAGATTCTTTAGGAAGAGCTCAAGTTGCATACGCTAATATTTCTATAGAAATGATGCCTAGTGAAAAAAGAGGAAGCATTGGTATGATTAAACCAAGTGGTTGGCACACTGTTAAATATGATATTGTAGATGGACTATATTTATATAATCGTTGTCATTTAATAGGATACCAATTAACAGGTGAAAATGCTAATGAAAAAAATTTAATAACTTGTACAAGACAAATGAATGCCAAGACTATGCTAGAATTTGAAAATCAAGTAGCATCTTATGTTAGGGAAAGTAAAAACCATGTTTTATATCGTGTAACTCCGATATATGATGGTAATAATTTGTTAGCTAAAGGGGTATTAATGGAAGCCTTTAGCGTTGAAGATAGAGGCAGGGGCGTTAAATTTAATGTCTTTGTATACAATGTCGAAGATGGAATAAATATTGATTATACAAACGGAAATAGTAGTTTAAAAGAATAAATAATTTTTGAAAATAACATAATACTTTTAGAAAGGAAGTGAGAAAATGTTATTGCCAAGAAAAAATAGTTTTGACTTATGGGATGATTTTTTTGATGATAATTTCTTTAAAAAAACAACAAAAGATTTTATGCGCACTGATATAGTTGAAAAAGACAATTCATATGATATCAAAATTGATTTGCCAGGCTATAAAAAAGAAGATATTAAAATCGAAATTGAAAATGCCTATCTTGTTGTAAGAGCTAAAAGAGAAGAAGAAGAACATGAAAAAAATAAAAAATACATCCATAAAGAACGTTACTATGGGGAATGTCAAAGAAGCTTTTATGTCGGAAATGATATAAAAGAAGATGAGATAAAAGCTAAATTTGTTAATGGAACGTTATCTTTAATTGTTCCAAAAAAAGATGAAAAACAAGATGCAGATAATAAAAAATACATTCAAATTGATGAATAATCTTAAAACTACTTTTTAGTAGTTTTTTCTTTTTTATAGTAAGTTTTTATGATAAACTAAATAAGTAGTGAAGAAGGTGTAGGTTATGGATCCAGTTAAAATTGGAAATATGATTAGACAAATACGTGAAGAAAAAAAATTAACCCAACAACAATTTGCCAATTTATTTCATGTAACTTACCAAGCTGTATCGAAATGGGAAAATGGCCTAAATTTACCTGATTTAAAAACCTTAAAAGATATTTGTGATACTTTTAACCTTGACTTAGAATATTTTTTAAATGGTAATTTAGCTAAAAAAAAGAAAAAAATGATATATTTTTTCATCCCTTTGTTACTTATCATTATAATTGTTTTTATCCTCTTTTTTATGAAAAATGATAATTTTAAATTAAAAGAAATTACTGCAGATTGTGAAAACTTTGAAGTAAGTGGAGGAATTGCCTATAATGATAATAAAACTTCTTTATTTATTAAAGATATAAATTACTGTGGAACCAAAGATTTAGAAGTATATGAAAAAATCGAATGCTCACTATATGAACAAACCGCAAATATAATAAAGAAAATTACAACTTGTGAAGAAAAAGAAAATATTACTTTAGATAATTATTTAAATAATTTATCTTTTAATGTCTTAGATTATAAACAAACATGTAAAGAATATCAAAATGATAGTTTATATTTAGAAATTGTTGCGACTAATTCAAGCAATAAACAAACAACTTATAAAATACCTTTAAAACTAACTAGTGATTGTAATTAATAATTCAACTTAAAGTTTAGTTTATTTCAACGATAAAGTTATTGAACATTTTAAATGATAGATGTATATTTTTATCAGAAAGAAGGAGTATGATGAAAAAAAGTACAGCAATAATTTTAGGAATTATAATTATTATTTTAATAGGTGTATTAGGATATTTTTTACTAAAACCAGCTAAGAAAACGGATGCGATGATTTTTAAAGAAGAATATGAAGCATTAAATAATACTGAACGTTCTAATGGAAAGTTATATAATAATGTTTCCATACCAGTAGATAATCCTATTAAAATTGTCAGTGTTAGTGAAGCTATTGATGTTTTAGATATGGATAAAGCAATATTATATGTAGGAGCAGAATGGTGTCCTTGGTGTCGAAATGCCGTTCCCGTTTTATTTGATGCTGCTAAAGAAGAAAATATAGATACAATCTATTATTTAGATTTAGATGATGATAAGTCAGTCTATACAGTAGTTGATGGCAAAGCTACCCTAACCAAAGAAGGTTCGGTTGCTTACTATGATTTATTAAAAAAACTTGATAAAGAACTTACTCAATATACTTTAGAAGATGAAAAAGGAAAAGAAATCAAAGTTGATGAAAAACGAATTTATATGCCTGATGTTTTTGCTATTAAAAATGGTAAGGTAATATCATCACACGTTGGAACTGTTGATTTAGATAAAAATCAAAGTGCCTATGATCCTTTAAGCGATAAACAAAAAGAAGAATTAAAAAAGATTTATAAAGAGATGTTTTCTAGCGTTTTAAATGATGATACCTGCAATGAAAAAAATTGTAATTAAATAGTATTTTTACTTTTTAAAAATTCTTTGAGCATTTTCATAAGTGCTCTTTTTTCAATTCTAGAAACATAACTACGAGAAATATTCATTTCTTTCGCAATTTGTTTTTGGGTTTGTTCTTTTTTATTATTTAAACCATATCTTTTAATAATAATTTCTTTTTCTCTTTTCGATAAAAGTTGTAAATATTTGTTTAGAAGAAGAATATTTTCTTTTGTATGCAAAGTTGTATCTAAATCAACAGATTTATCTTTAATAACATCAATTAAATTAATTTCATTTCCATCTTTGTCATAGCAAATTGATTCATTTAAACTGATGTTTTTCCCACTTTCCCCTTTAATACTTCGAAAATACATTAATATTTCATTTTGAATACATTTAGCAATATAAGTAGTAAGTTTAATATTTTTATTTAAATTATATGAATCAACACCCTTAATTAACCCAATAGTACCAATGCTAATTAAATCATCTGTATCTTCACCATTAACTTCAAATTTTTTAACAATATGAGCCACTAAACGCAAATTATGTTCAATTAGTTTGTTGCGAGCTTCATAGTCATTATTTAACATTTTTAAAATACATTCATGTTCTTCTTTACTTGATAGGGGATCTGGAAAAACTTGATTGGAATAACTACCCGCAAATAAAATGAATTGTTTTAATAAATTTAATAAAATCATATTACACATCCTTATTTTAATTTTATGATAAGTTAAATTCTTCATTCCAAAATCTTTATTTATATGTTATATTAAGCATCAATAATTAATTGCTAATTACTTGTAAAAATTATATAATTAATTTAATGATAAAGAAAAAAGGATGGGAAGTTTATGGATATATTTAGACCAGATATTTATCAAAAAGATATATATAGTATTGATTATCAAAAATTAAAAAAATCGGGAATTAAATGTTTAATTTTTGATTTAGATAATACAATTGCTCCCAAAGAGGTTTTGTATCCAAGTCAAAAAGTAATGGATTTATTTGGAAAGCTAGATGAAATGGGTTTTTATTTAGCTATTTTATCTAATTCTAGTAAAAATAGAGTTACGCCTTTTAAAGAAAAGTGTAATATCAATAGTGCATATAAAAGTAAAAAACCTTTAAAAAATAAATATTTAAAAGTAATGGATTTATATCATGTTAAAGATATTGAAGTTGCGTGCATAGGTGATCAGTTATTAACGGATATTTTGGGGGCAAATAGATTACAATTTACAAGTGTTTTAGTAAATCAAATTAGTTTAAAAGAAAAATTTCCAACAACTATTAATCGCTTTTTTGAACGCATAATTATTAAACACTTAACCAAAAAAGGTTTATTTACAAAAGGGGTTTATTATGAATAAAAAATGTTTGGGGTGTGGAATTTTATTACAATCAGAAAATGAACATGTTAAAGGATATATACCAAAAGATAAATATGAAAAAGGCTATTGTCAAAGATGTTTTCGCCTTACAAATTATCATGAAATTTTAAAAGAAACCACTAATATTGATAATGAAAAAATAATTAATAGTTTAAATGCCCAAGTTGGTTTAAAAGTTTTTGTATGTGATTTAGCTAATTTTAATCAAGAGACTTTTAATTATTATCAAAAAATAAAAAATCCCAAAATATTTGTTATTAGTAAAGTTGATTTATTCATTTCAAATATAAGTGTTTTTAAATTAATAAATTGGTTAAGAGGAGTTGTTAAAATTAAAGAAGACATAATATACGTTAGTAATCTTAAAAAAAATTCTTTAAAAACTTTATTAAATTACTTAAACAATTGCAAAGAAAAGCATCTTTATTTTGTGGGGATAAGCAATGTGGGGAAAAGTAGTTTAATCAATCAGTTATTTGATACCAAATTAACGACCAGTGAAATGCCTAATACAACCCTTGATTATATATCTTTTAAATATTTAGATAAAACAATCTATGATACAGTAGGGTTAACTTATCAAACACCAAATTTACCAGTTCAAAATTTTAAAAGTCCTTTTAAACAAATCAATATGCCCTTAAAAGCAATGGCATCTATATATATTCCTGATTTATTTAGAATTAAAACGTTAGAAACAAATAATATTGTTTGTTATTTTCCTAAATATTTAAAACCTATTAAAATTTATGATAACGATAACACTTTCTTGGACAAAGAAAAAATAACAATTAAGGTTGATGATAACACAATTATTTTTATTAAAGCTATTGGTTTTTTATATTTAAAAAAACAGGCAAATTTAGAAATATACAATGTAGTAAAAAACCAAATATCAATAATGAAATCTTTTTTTGGGGGTGAAGAAAATGGCCAAAATTAAAGTAATGAATGAAATATTAGCCAATAAAATAGCGGCGGGAGAAGTAGTAGAAAAATGTGCTTCAATTGTTAAAGAATTATGTGAAAATAGTATTGATGCCGAAGCTAAAAATATTATAATTAATTTATTAGAAGGGGGTAAAAAATTAATTGAAGTTATTGATGATGGAGTAGGAATGGATAAAAATGATGCTATTCTATCTTTTAGTAGGCACGCAACAAGTAAGTTATATAAAGATGATGATTTATTTTTCATTAATACTTTAGGGTTTAGAGGTGAAGCCCTTCCAAGTATTGCCAGTGTAAGTAAAACCGTAATGGAAACAAGTGATGGTAAAGTAGGGACAAAAATAGTTATAGAAGGGGGAAAATTAAAAGAAAATAGTTTATCAAAAGCCCGGAAAGGCACCAAAATAAGCGTTACCAAATTATTTTATAATACCCCAGCCCGTTTAAAATATTTAAAAAGTGATCAAACAGAATTAGCTAACTGTGTTAGTTTTATTGAACGTTTAGCGCTAGCTTATCCTAATATTGCTTTTACTTTAACAAATGATAATCATTTAGTTTTAAAAACAAATGGATCCAATGATTTATTAAAAACCATCCATGAAATATATGGGTTAAATGTTTCTTCTAAAATGTTAAAAATTGAAAGTAGCAATGATGATTTTGATTTATATGGATATATTTGTAAACCAGAAATATTAAAAAGTAATCGAAACCATATGATATCTATGGTAAACGATCGGGTAATTAAAAATAATGATATTAATCGTGCGATTAATGATGCCTATTATACTTATAAGCCTGATATTAAATTTCCCATTGTCGTTTTAAAAATAAATGCTGACCCAACTTTAGTAGATGTCAATATTCATCCCACAAAACAAGATATTAAAATTGGGAAAGTAAATGTTTTGTATGATTTAATTGTTAAAACTATTAAAGATGCTTTATATAAAAATTTGCTTATTCCTGATGCTTATTTAAGAACTAAGGAAGTAACAAGCCTAGATAAAGAGCAAATTGATTCTATCGTAAAAGAACAAAATATTAATTACAATGAAACAGAAGCCCAAAAAGAACAAATAGCTTTAGATTTACAAGATGCGCCTTTAGAAGAAAAAGAAAATAATGAAGAAATAAAAAAATTAGTTTTATATCCCGTTGGCTTAGCGCATGGAACATATATTATCGCTGAAAATGAAGAAGGTGTTTATTTAATAGACCAACATGCGGCCCAAGAAAGGGTAAACTATGAAAGAAATATGGCCTTTCTAAGGTCTAAAAAAGTTAGTACAACTTCGCTACTTATTCCAATTACAATTGAATTAAGTACTAGTGAAATGCTAAAGGTAAAAAAAGAAGAAGAACACTTAAAACAACTAGGATTTGATATGATGGAATTTGGAGTTAACACTTATGTGTTTAAAGGACATCCAACATGGTTAAGAAGTGGTTATGAAGAAGAAAGTATTAGAAAAATTATTGATTTAATTGTTGGGGGATTAACAAGCATTGATCCTGTTAAATATAACGAAAAAATTGCGATTACTCTAGCTTGTAAAATGTCTATTAAAGCTAATATGCATATTTCTTTTGAAGCAATGGAAGAATTATTAAAAGAACTATGTGCTTGTGATAATCCTTATAATTGCCCTCATGGAAGGCCAACTATTATTAAATTTAGCAATTATGATTTAGAAAGAATGTTTAAAAGGGTAATGAATTAAAGGATGTGAAATTATGATTATTTGTGTAGTGGGTCCAACGGGAGTTGGAAAAACCAAGTTAAGTATATACTTAGCAAAAAAATTTGGGGGCATTATTGTTAATTGTGATGCAATGCAAGTATATAAAGATATGAATATTGGAACCGCCAAAATCAAAGAAGAAGAAAAAGAAAATATTCCCCATTATTTATTTGATATTAAAGATGTTTTACAAAACTATACTATTTATGATTATCAAAAAGATGCCCGAAAAATAATTGCTGATAATCCAAATAAACCCATTATTTTTGTTGGTGGAAGTGGCTTATATTTAAAAAGCGTTTTATATGATTATCAATTTAAAGAAGATATTGATGATATAGATTATGAACAATATTCAAATGAAAAATTATATGAATTATGTTTAAAAAAAGATGCCTCAATGCAAATCCACCCTAATAATAGACGACGTTTAATAAGATTTTTAAAAAGAAGTGAAGAACAAAAAACTAATAAATTTTTATATGATGCTTTAATTATTGGATTAAAAATGGATAAAGATATTCTTTATAAAAGAATAGATAAAAGAGTATTAGATATGATAGATGAAGGATTAGTTACAGAAGTAGAAAAACTTTATGATAAAAGAAAAAATAGTAAAGCATTAAATACAGCAATTGGTTACAAAGAACTTTTTGCTTATTTTGAAAAAAAAGATACATTAGAAAATTGTATTAAAAAAATTCAACAAAATTCCAGACATTATGCCAAAAGACAATATACTTTTTTTCGCCATCAATTACCAGTTACGTGGTTAGAGGTTTATGATAATTTTGATAAAACTCTAGAAGAAGCATCAATACTTGTAAAAAAACACTTTAATTTATAATTAAAAAGATATATAATATTAAACAATTTACAAAGAAGGGATTTAATGTTATATGAATAAAGATAATTATCGAGCTTTAGTATTAAAAATTAAAGCGTTAGAACAATTACCAGCTTTAAGCACCGAATTAATTATTTATAATAAATTATTAGAATTTTTAAAGCCTACTTATGATTATAAAATGAAAATAAAAGATGGTATTTTAACATATAACATATACTCTAAAACCAAAAAAATTGGAATAATTAAATTTGCTTTAGATGATGATAATTTTCGAAAGATAACATTTTTATATTTTTTAAATAATCATGATTTTAATTATGCTAATATTATCAAACAACATGATTTTACTTTTATTACAGAATATTATGGTAAATTACCGAAGAAAATAATTTATGCTAGTGAATATTATTTTTATAAATCTCAACTTCTTTTAAATGCTTATAAAAAAGATGATAACTATTTATATCGCAGTATTAGAAAGAAAGAAGAATTTTTAACCGAAATAAAAACAAATCATGGCTATGTTTATACTGAAAATAATGAAATACTTACAAATGATAATAATAAAGAATATTTTAATCATAAATATAATGAATTAAAACTAAAATTAGGGGGATAAATGAATATACTAGAAACGTTAAAAAAAGATTTAAGTAATTTAGAAGATAATTATGAAAAATTAAGATATATTTATCTTAAATTATGTGAAATATTTACTTTTGATTTGCGTTTTTCTTATGGCTCTTATGAGTTTCAAAAACAATTATGTAATCAAAAATATGACTTAGAAAATATAACAAATTTAAATGTTATCTGTGTTAGTTTTGTTAAAGAAATATTTAATAAAGTAGTAGAGGAACTTTTGAATTTAAAAGTGTGTGAAACAGGTATTGGTCACAAATACAGTCATATTATTGTAAATGATAAAATCATTGTTGCCGATGCTATTTTAGGTTCTGATACTAGTAGAGTAAAATTAAATTGTTCAACAGTTGGATACCAAGATTTAGATTTAGATTTTAGGGATAATAATCGCCAATTATTGGCAATTGATACTAAAATCAATTATATTAGAGATATTTATTTTGACGACCAAATAAAAAAGATTGTTTTGAATTTACCTTTATTTTATTTTGATTCAAGAGAAAATGAAGACTTATCATTATTAGAATATAAATTAAAAATTATTAAAACGATTATAGCTAATAATATAAAAATTAAAACGTTTGCTGATTATAAATTTAGTTTTGAATACTGTTTAAGAAAATTTTTGACACCCAAAGAACGAAATGCCGTTGAAGAAATTTTCTTAGGAGAAAATTATGATGATGATTTACAAATGATTAATCTTTATTGGTTTCACGCGTTAAACACATATTATTTATTACAAAATGATAAAATCAAAGAAATAAATTCAAACGATGCAGATAACTATTTAAAAAGTTATCGAAAGTTAGAAAAAAGAATATTTATTTAAATTCTAAGTAAATATTCTTTTTAAATTGATGTTCATTTATTAAAACATCACTAGAATCATTTTCTTCTAATTGTTCAGTGGTAATTAAAAAATATTTATCAAGTAAATAATCTTTATTATCAGTACTTACTGGGTCGTCCCAAGTTAAATCTAAGTGAAGCCATGTATCATTTAAATATACGGCATTCCAAACATGACCTTCTTTAGTTAAATCATCTGGAGTCATTGCAACTTTAAAGTTAGGTATATCTAATTTTTCTAAGAATAAGGCCATAGCATCTGTATATCCATTACATGTAGCGTATCCTTCATATAAAGTTCCATATGCTAAATAAGATTGATATGAACTATCACCATTATCATTTCTATTTATATCGTATCTAGTCGTATTAATAATGTAATCATGAATAGTTTTAATTTTAGTAATGGTATCCATATCATCAGTTATAATCTCATTATATATTTCATCAACTTTTTTGTTTAAAGCTTCAATATGGTCTTTAGTATAAAAATAAGTTACATTAATATTTACTTGCCCGGATTCATTACTTGTAGATTCAATTCTTCGAAAACTATTAAAAGGATGGACAAAATTATTAATATGTGTCATAAGTTCTTGGTCTTTCGCTATTGTTCTTACATCATCTAGGCAATTAGTATATTCTTTAGGACAGTAAAAATTCATATTCTCATAACCACTATTAACGATAGTATAAAAGATATTTATGATATCACCTTTACTTAATGGTTCAAATTTATCGACATTTTGAACAAAAAGAAAAGTGTCATCTTTTTTATAAGCATTGGGTTTTTGATAAATGATTTGTGGTTCTTCAACAATTAAAGGAATAATTTTAGATGTTATTTCTTCAAGATTAGTAATTGTTAAGAGAATAAGGGTTAAGCATATCAGTGGAAAAAATAAACGACTAAATATTTTCATAGGCATCATCCTTTTATTATTTTATCAGATTATATTAAAAACAAGCAAGTTAAATATTATTGATAGACAATCTTTACTGTATATTATAGTATAAAAAAAGAATGATTATTTCATTCCTTTAACTTTTTTTGTTAATCTTGATTTTTGACGATCAGCCGTATTTCTTTTAATTAGACCTTTACTAAAGGCTTTATCAATATATTTTTGAACATCAGCAAGAATTTTAGTAGCTTCTTCTTTATTTCCAGCCTCAATAGCTTTATCGCAATTTTTAATACAATTACGAACACGAGCTTTTAGTTCATGGTTATTTTCAGTTTTTTTAGCAATAACTTTAATTGCTTTTTTAGAACTTTTAATATTAGCCATATGAATCTCCTTTCTTCGTTAAATTCGTATACAATTGTATCAAATAATATGTAAATTGACAAGTTAAAATTAAGTGGTAAAATAAGTTTAAAAGAAGGTTGTAAAGATGGAAAAAAGAAAAAAAGAAATAGTTAAAATGTTATTAAATCAAAATTTAGATGAAAAAGATGAAGAAGAAATAATTGATTTATTGATTAATAATCCAATAAGTATTGATGTTGATAAAGAAAATGATTTAAAAATGACTACGGGTGATAAAGTAGCTGATAAATTATCAGAAATAGCTGGTAGTTGGAAATTTATAATTGGATTTGTATTATTTTTAATATTTTGGATTGTTTTAAATTTATTTTTATTAAAGGATGCTGTTGATCCTTATCCCTTTATTTTATTAAATTTATTATTGTCTTGTTTAGCTTCTTTACAAGCTCCAGTGATAATGATGAGTCAAAATAGACACGCTAAAAAAGATACAATTAGAAATAAAAATGATTATCGTACCGATTTGAAAAGTGAATTATTATTAGAACAGTTATATGATAAATTAGAAAAAGTAATAACTAATCAACATAAAATATTAAATTATTTACAAAAACTTGATGATGAAAAATAGTTGACGGGGGGGGGGTATTATATAGTAGAATAAAGGAAGATATGGAGGTCTTCTTTTATAATGAAAATAAATGGTAGTAACAAAAAAATATATGTTTTAATAGTGTTAGTAATAATAGGAATAGTAGTTTTTACTTTTGGTTTAACTTATTCATTTTGGCAATATACAAACACTCAAACAGGAGAGAATGTTGTTAATACCGAATGCCTTAGTATTGATTTTACAGGTGAAAATGACATCGATATTCCAAATGCTTATCCTATGGAAGGTGAAGAATTAGAAAGCTTTTTAGCAAGCGAAACTCCATATCATTTTACAATAACGAATAATTGTAATAGTCAAGCGAGTGCCACCATAAACTTAGAAAGTTTAGATGCAGAGGCTGAAAGACAATTAGCTGATGAATGGGTAGGTGCCATATTATATGAAACAGATTACCATAATAAATTAAATAAAGCTACACAATTAACAGCAAATCCA
>CANQPR010000003.1 GCA_947625715.1 uncultured Bacilli bacterium | reverse complement strand
CTTTCTCTTATCTTTTGATAATTGAAAGGGAAAACATCTGATATATTTCAAATGTATCCATGAACATTATATCAAACATTTGTTCTCGACACAATAATTTATACTAAATTTTGACAATTTAAAAATCATACTTACAAATTAACATTATTATTTAGGAGATGAGATAAAATGCTCTATTTAACAGTTCAGTTTTTCCAAGTTGAATGTCTACCCACTATATTGTGTTAGACACTTATTCATAACAATGAGTGTCATTTTTTTATAACTATTATCAAAATGATAGCAATGAGCTTGAGAACCTATAAAATAAAACTCTTATTTTCATTTTATTAATTAGAGGTAGACACTCAACAACTGATATTCCTTCTTATTTATGAAATAGTAACTTTTTTAACATTAAAAGTATCTTTAATAGATAAAGCTAGAGAATATTCAACATATTCTTTCATTTCATCTTTGGTTAATCCTTCATATAAAGCATCATTAAAACTTAAACGAATTTCTTCTTCTAACAATTCATAACTATTTAATTGGGCCGATGCATTCAAATAACTCATTAAATTAGTTTTTAAATGAGGATTACTTTTTAACCTTTCAATAATAATTTCAATTTTATGTTTATCATTATTTTCTAATAAAGTAACAGGAACATAATAGATAGTATCATTATTTTTAGCTAAATAATAAGTCGTTGTTTTTGTAACATCTTTAACGTTCTTTAAATTATAAATTGTATTTACTCCAATATCGCGAGTTAAAATATGGGGTAATTTTTTACTACTTGATGGCAAAGATTCTAATAAATTACCATTAACAGTAATCATAATTCCTTCAATACCATCAATTTCTGTTAAAGTATAAACTAAACACTCTAACATTTTTTCTGCATATTTAGGTGGAATATTTAAAAATTCTTCACTAAAATTTATTTTTAAAAGCTTATCTTGAATATCTAAGCTAAGTATTTTTGTTCCACAAGGTATGACTGGTGAAAAAAAGTTAGGAATATAACTTTCACTTTTACTATCAATCGTTAAAAAAGAAATTAATTCTTCAATAATTTTTAGTTTTTCCGTTTCTTTAGTCGCGATTATAGTTCTTGAAACATAATCATCATTATTTAATAAATAAATAAAATTAGTTTTTCCACTTACATAGGAAGTATTAAACGAAGGCGTTTTTTCTTTTTGACTTGGAAAAAAAAGGGTAATGAAAAAGATTATAAAAGCAAAAGTTGTTACAACAAATTTTCGCTTAACAAAATTTTTAAGCACATATATCACCTAATAAAATTTATGTTGAAAATAAGAATAAAGAACTTAAAAAAATGGGAATTAAAAGTAAAAAAAGTGTAAACATCAATTGCTAAATAATCTAAAAGCGTTATACTTAAATAAAGTAACATTAGGAGGGTATGATATATGGGAAAAAAAGTTACATTTATAGATTATGTTGATGGTAAACAATATACTGAAACTTTACCTGATTGTAATCCTATTGAATTTTTAAAAGAACGTAATAAAAATTATATGAATTATACGGCTTTAACTACTGTCGATAATAAAAAAATAACATACGAAGAATTTCATGAAAAAGTAGATAAATATGCTAAATATTTATATTATGAAAAAGGAATAAGAAAAGAAGAAAAAATTGGCATAAGTCTAATTAATAGTGAAAATGGAGTATATATGCTATATGCTTTACAAAAAATAGGGTGTCAAATAATAGGCTTAAATCCTTATAATAATGAAACAAGAATGCATAAAGATATTTTAGAGGTGGCACCTAATCGTATTATAACGGATAATCCTCTTACCAATTCTTTTAACATCTCACAAATAATTAATCCTATTAATGACAATGAATTATTAAAAGTTAATGATAAAGAAGATTTAATAAATGCCTACGACCCTGAAAAAGTAACAGATATAATTTTTACAGGTGGAAGTACTGGTCACCGTAAAGGGGCAATGTTAAAAGGTAATGGCATCAATTGTGTTGCTCAAGCTCTTGACCATGTTTTTGTTGCTAAACCAGGAATGACTCAACTAGGAAATATTCCTTTTGGCCATATGTGTTTTGGACGGATAACACTTCATTACTCACTTGCTAATAATTTAAATTATGCTTTATCAACCAATTTTATGCCTCAAAATTTCTTAGATGAAATAAAAAGAACACATGCTCATGCTGTCACTGGCGGACCAATTCATTGGAATTCTCTAGCTTATAATCCTCATTTAAAAGAAGGCGATTTAAAACAAATTATCCAAGCTACTAGTGGTGGAGAATACTATAAACCTCACGAAAAAGAATTAGCTAACGAAGCTTTAAAAAAAGGTGGTAGTAAAACAACTATTGGTGATGTTTTAGGAATGACAGAATTTTGGGCTCCCGTAAGTGTTAATTTTGGCAATCGAAACACCAAAGGGACAATTGGCTATCCTATTCCTTATACAGATGTTTTAGTTGTTGATAAAAATTTCAAAGAAGTAGAAGATGGCAAAGTAGGTTCCTTACTTTTAAGTGGTCCGCAAATGTTAGAAGGATACTTAAACAATGAAGAAGAAACCAAAAAAGCCTTTTGGTATGATGATAATAACAAAAAATGGTACATAACTGGTGATGTTGTAAGAAAAACAGGTAAAAACAATCAAGAATTAGAATATATTGGTCGAACCAAACGAAATTTTGTATGTGGTATTGATAATATCTATCCTGAACAGATTGAAAAATTATTATTAGAAATTCCTAATATTAAAGAAGCTGTTGTAACCAAAATTCCTGATTCTAAACTTCAATATTTACCAATATATCATCTAAGCCTTCAAAGTATGCTTATCGATTTTGAACAATTAAAGCAACAAATTGAACAAGTAATAATAACACATGTAGGGGAAAGTGCCTTACCATATGATATTACTTATACTGATGAACCATTAAAAAGAACGGCAAATGCCAAAATTGATATTCAAAAAATTGAAATGGATTATCAAAATAAAATAAAATCTAAAAATGAATCGCAAACTTTAACTAGAAAAATATAATTGTAGGCTTTAAGTCTACTTTTTTTGATTTGAAACAAATGGATATCTATGATAAAATTATTATAGTAAGGAGATGTTTTCTTTGGGCATATATTTTTCTATCTCTGCCTTAGCAGTCATTGTCATTATATTAACTGACTTTTTCTCTAAAGAAAGAATTAAAACTTTAGAAACTGATACCTACAAATATTTAATAATTACAACTTTAATTGGTACTTGTTTCGATGTTATCTCATCCATACTATATTTAAATGGTTGTGATTATAATAATTTCTTTTATATCTTCATTTGTAAAATTGTTTTCTTTTATTTAGTTGTTTGGGGAATGATTTTCTCATTTTATATCAGAGCCATCAGTGTTAATAATAAAAATAAATTAGAAAAAACTAAGAAAATTTATTACATCTCATTTTTTGTCATTGGGCTATTAATATTTATTAGTCCTATTAAATATAGTCTTGTAAATAATATTATTGTCCCTAATGGTCTATCAGTTATTTTCACGTATTTTTTTGCTATTTTCTTTTTAATGTCTTCCATTTACTTAGCTATAAAAAACCGTAAAGTAATTCAAAAAAAGAAGTTGCGGCCCATATATATCTTAGTAGTAGCTTTAATATTCAATACAATTATTCAAGCCTTTTTACCAGAATTATATTTAATAAATTATTTATTAGCCATGATTGTTATTATTATGTATTTTACTATTGAAAATCCTGATGTTAAAATGATTAAAGAATTAAACATGGCAAGAGATCAAGCTGATAAAGCTAATCGAGCTAAAACTGAATTCTTATCAAATATGTCTCATGAAATTAGAACTCCTTTAAATGCAATTGTTGGTTTTAGTGAATGTTTAATGGATAATGAAAATGCTTCCCAAACAGTTAAAGATTATGCTAAAGATATTGTAGAAGCATCCCAAAATCTTCTAGAAATAGTAAATGGTATTTTAGATATATCTAAAATAGAAGCTAATAAAATAGAGATTATTGAAAAAGAATATAATCCAAGAGAAGTATTAGAATCATTAGGTAAATTAATTATGCCACGAATTAAAGAAAAACCAATTGAATTTAAAATGTATTTTTCAGAAGACTTACCAGGAATTTTAAAAGGTGATGTCAGCAAATTAAAACAAATTGTTTTAAATATTTTAACCAATGCTGCAAAATATACTGATAAAGGAGAAATTATTTTTCATACAACTTGTGTTAATGAAAATAATCGTTGTTTATTATATATATCTGTAAAAGATACAGGAAGAGGAATAAAAACCAAAAATATTGAAAACTTATTTAAAAAATTTGAACGTATAGATGAAGATCGTAATACAACTATTGAAGGAACAGGTTTAGGGCTTGCCATTACCAAAAGTTTAACGGAAATGATGGGTGGCAAAATAACTGTTTATAGTAAATATCAAGTAGGCTCCATTTTTAGAGTTTACCTAAATCAAGAAATAATTCAAATGGAAGTGCCAAAAGAAGAGACTACAATCAAAAAGGAAATAGCGAGATCTTATCCTGGCAAAAAAGTTTTAATTGTTGATGATAGTGCCATTAACTTAAAAGTGGCAACTCATTTAATGAAAGATTATAATTTTACTATTGATACTTGCTTAAGTGGAATAGAAGCCATTGAAAAAGTAAAAAAGACTAAATATGATATAATCTTTATGGATATTATGATGCCTAAGAAAAATGGTGTTGAAACATTAAATGAATTAAAAGAAGATAAAAAATTTAATACACCTGTTATTGCCCTTACTGCTGATGCAATTGAGGGTACGGAAGAAAAATACTTAAATGCCGGTTTTGATAGTTATTTATCTAAACCAATTGATAGAGAAATGTTAGATAAAATTGTTCAAAAATATTTAGGGAGGGATTAAAAAATGAAAAATCAAGAATTTTTAGAACAAAATGGTGTCTTTGTTAAACAAGCTTTAGAAATATGGGGTAATGATATAGAAGCTTATAACGAAAATTTAAAAGATTATCATAATTCATTAACGCAGAAATTAAAAGAACTTGAAAGTTACAAAAACAATTATGATTACAACAACTATGGTATTTTAGCCCATAGCATGAAAAGTGAATCAAAATATTTTGGGTTTATGAATGAAGCAAATGTTTTTTATGAACATGAATTAGCTGGTAAAGAAAATAACAGTGAATTTATAAATAATAATTTTCAGAACCTACAACAAACGGTTATGAAAATTATTACTTTATTAAATCAATATTTTAATATTAATCAAGGTGTCAAAAAAAACATTTTAGCGGTTGATGATTCACCAATAATTTTAAATTATATTGAAAATAGTTTAAAAGATGAATTTAATGTTTTAAAAGCCTTAAATGGCAATGAAGCCTTAGAATATTTAGCAAACAATAATATTTATGTAGTCTTTTTAGATTTAAATATGCCTGGTTCAAATGGCTTTGAAGTATTAAGTTATTTAAAAGAACATTTACTAATTGACCGCGTTCCGATTGTTATCATTACAGGTGATGATACAAAACAAACTATTGAAAAAGCCTTTAGTTATCCAATATTGGATGTTTTAAACAAACCATTTACAGAAGAAAACTTAAAACGGGTTTTTGTGGAAGTAAAACAATTTTACGAAAATAAAAAAAGTATTAATTAAAAAGTTATCACTTTAGGGCGATAACTTTTTTAGATGGATAATTCTCCTAATCGAATAAGTTCTATTACAGCACTGGCTCTTCCTTTCACACCTAATTTTTGCATCGCATTAGATATATGATTGCGAACCGTTTTTTCACTAATATTTAAAATACTAGCAATTTCTTTTGTTGTCTTATTTTCAATAAGTAATGCAAAAACCTCATGCTCCCGATTTGTTAATATCCCCTTAAACACCTAAAATCATCCTTTCCATAGAAGTATCCTATGGTATTTTATGAATGATTTAAAATATGGTGTAATTATGCTTGAAATTTTACAGTAATATACATTTTTTTATCACACATTTTTTGGATGGTTCTAATTATATTATTAGCTAAATTACTATTATGTTCATTACTAGAAATGACAATGCTAATCGTGTCATCTTTAATTTTAACAAAACTATCTAATTGAAATTCACTTTTAATTTTTTCTTCCATTTCTTGTTCTTTACCTTTTTTAGTATTTAAAGACATTAAAGAATTATAAGCATCACTTTTTTCTTGGCTAGTTTTAGAGCTATCTAAGAGAATAGATTGATAATCTTCCATTTGCTTTAAGACTTCTTCATCTTCTGCAACCCTTAAGGCTACTAAAGCCGAGCTTTCATTTACCTCTGCATTAACATATTCATTATTAACTGTACTATTACCTAAGATATTTTGTAAATTACTATCAGACATTGTTATATAATAAATACTTAATATTAAAATTAAACTAAATAATGTTACAAACCATAAACTTTGTTTATTAATCATTTTTTGCCTCCATCGTTTAGTATACTATATTCTGCAATCGAAAAAATATTACAATAAATATTATAATTTATGGTATACTAATAATGTGTTTTGAAAGTTGGTGGATGATGTACCAATTAGTGTTATTATTTATGGAATTTTTTATTTTCTGTGTTTTAGGTTATATTGTTGAAATGATAACTTGTTTTATTGCTGAACATAAATTAACTAATCGCGGTTTTTTATGTGGTCCTGTCATCCCCATTTATGGAGTAGGGGCCTTAGCCTTACTTTTTTTACTAGCTCCTTTTAAACAAAATCCTTTTTTAGTCTTTTTTTTAGGGTTAATAATCACTACGTCAATAGAATATTTAACAAGCTGGGGTTTAGAAAAAATATTTCACAATAAATGGTGGGACTATAGTAATCAAAAATATAATTTACAAGGAAGAATTTGTTTAGTAAACAGTCTTTTATTTGGTATTGGTTCAATAATAATTATTTATTTTTTAGGCCCTTGGATAAGAGATTTTTTAATTCAAATCAAAGATAGTGTTTTATACATTACTGCCCTTATGATTTTTATAATCTTTTTAATTGATGTTATTTATTCTTGTTTAGTCGCGTATTCCCTTAGAAATCGCCTTATAATTGTTGAAAAATTAAAAAATGAAAAATTATCTAAAATACCTGGTTTATTAGAACAAATGTTATCAAAAAGATTAGCAAGTATCAAAGGTATTAAAAAATATCCCAATCGTTTATTAAAAGCATTCCCTAATTTAAAAAAATTAAATCAGAAAGAATTTGATTTAATGAAAAAAATTGCTTTAAAAGAAAAATCAAAAAAGAAAAAAAAGCATCGAAAGAAAAAAGTAAGTAAATAAAAAAGAATTTCTTTAAAATGGAAATTCTTTTTTTGGTTTAATGGTTATTCATTATTTCCTACATATTCACTGTTACCAAAAGCTAATATTAATATAAAAATGGAATTTAAAAATAATAAACCAATTGTATAACCAATACCTTTATTAAATGCTTTAGCTAACTTATAACTTTGATATATATTAATAACCATTGTTAATACTAAAGCAATTAAAGATATTGTTGGATTTAATGCAGATGCTACACCAATTAACAGTAAATATACAATAGCAAGATAAGGTGATACATTAGCTATTTTATAATAAGTCATTAAATTATAAATAGGAACAATTGATTTCCAACCAGCTTCATTAGCTTTTTTAAACAACTTCCACATTGCAACTATTTGAATTATACAAATAATAAGCATTATAACTAAAATAATTGTTAAATAAGTAGTGATAAATGTTGAAAAATTACTATTATTTAATAATCCATCAATAGTTTCGAAGGAATCCACAATCGCCACTCCTTTCCTTAATTAATTTAATTATACTTTTAAGAGTAAACTTTGTCAAATTATGTCCAAAAAAAGGAAAAAGACAATATTTAAGAAATAATAAAAGAAAGAAGGGAGAAAAAAAATGAACATCGTCGTTAAACAACGTGATAATAAAGATTGTGGAATATGTTGTTTACAATCCATTATTTTGTATTACAAAGGTTATGTACCTTTAGAAAAATTAAGAATTGATGCCTGTGTTAGTAAAAAAGGAACAACGGCCTACCATTTAATTGAAACTTTAAAAAGATACGCTTTTAAATCTTATGGTAAAGAATACAAGAATAAAGTTTTAAATGATAATTTAATATTACCTGCTATTGCGCATTTAAAATTGAAAAATAATTGTTATCATTTTGTGGTTATTTTAAAAATTACCAAAAATAAAGTTCAATTAATGGACCCGGCAAAAGGAAAAATAAGTATGGAAAAAACAGAGTTTTTAAAAGTATGGACGGGTGTTATTTTATTTGCCATTCCAAAAAGTCAGATTCCTAAATTGCCTAAAGAAAAACATGTTATTATATCCTTAATTAATTTATTAAAAAAATATCAAACCCTAACTTATTCATTAATAATAATCAGTGCTTTAATTTCTTGTTTTTCCATTTTATTTTCTTTTTACTTTAAATTAGGCTTAGTAAATATAAAATATTATAAAGAAAATCAATTTTTATTTTATATTTTATTATTTGCATTAATAGCCATCTTAAAAATTTTTTGTACCAATTTAAAAGATAATATTACTAATATTTTACAAAAAAACATTGAAGCAACCTTTTTAAATACCTTCTTAAGTCATTTATTTAAACTACCTATTACTCAATATCAAAATCATACCAAAGGTGAGTTATTAGCAAGAATTAGAGAAGCTAAGCAAATTGAAAACGGTTTTTTAGAAATATTTACAAGCATTTTTATTGATTTATTATTTTTTATAATCTCTTTAGGGCTTTTATTTTTCCTTAATTATCAAATAACTTTAATTTTATTAGTTGGTAGTCTGTTTTATTTAGTTATGGGTATTATATTTGGCTCTAAACTATATCAAAGAATTAATAATCAATTAATAAATGAAGAAATATGGAACAATTCAATCAATGAAAATCTTGATTTATTTAAAAGTATGAAATATTTAAATCAAACTGATTATATATTAGAAAAATTAGAATATAGTCAAAGTAAATATTTACAAAATGCATATTATTTTAAACAAAAATTACGAAAACAAAATTTTTGGAAAAAAATCATATTTGAAACAACTAATTTTGTAAGTGGAACTTTTGCTTTATATTTAGTCTTAAAACAAAAACTAACTATTTATGATTTTATCTTTTTCCAAAGTATCTTAACATTCTTCTTTGAACCTATTGAAAAAATTATTAATCTTATTCCCAATATTTATTATCTAAAATCTATCTTCTCAAAAATTAGTGAATTTAGTGCTTTAGAAATCGAAAAACTGGATATGACATCTAAATTTAATAATGGGGTGATTTATTGTAAAGACTTAAAATATTCTTATGATAAATATGCTTTAGTAATTGATAATGTAAGTTTTAAAATCGGTAAAGGTAAACATGTTTTATTAAATGGCAAAAGTGGAAGTGGTAAAAGTACCATATGTAAAATCTTACAAAAACAACTAGATAACTATGAAGGTACCATTAAAATATGCGGTAAAAATTTGAAAGATTATTCTTTAGGAACAATAAGAAAAAATATTACTTATTTAAGTCAAAAAGAAGAATTAATGAATGCAACGATAGAAGAAAATATTGTCTTTGGTAGAAATATTGATGATGAGTTATTAAAAGAAGTATGTGATATTTGTCATATTGAAGAAATTGTTAATAAAAAAGTTGCTCGTTATCAAGAAATAATTACTAAAGATGAAAATAATTTATCAGGAGGCGAACGACAAAGAATTATTTTAGCGAGAGCTTTATTAAATCAAGCTAGTATATATTTATTAGACGAATGTTTAAGTGAAGTAGATAAACCTTTAGAAATAAGCATTTTAAAAGACATTTTTAAATACCTAGAAAATAAAACTCTCATATATATTTCTCATAAACAACTTGATGTTAATTTTGATGAGGTAATAACGATTGAATAATGATTATTGGCAACAAAATATTCATGCTCTATTAAAAATAAAAGATAAGTATCTTTACTTAAAAATTATCATAATTATTCTTATTTCCTTAAGTTTCTTCTTATTTTTATTTCTTTTTAAAATGAATTGTTATCTTAAATTAACTGGTCTAGTTAAATGTGAAAATAATAATTGCTATATTAATACAACTATTTTATCTGATGATGCTAATTACTTACAAAAAGGAGTTAAAATTAAAATTTTCAAAGCAAGTGAAACAACTATCAAAGACATAATTTTTTTACAACCACAAATAAGTACAAATAATGTAATTACTCAAGAAGTAAAAATATTTTGTAATAGTGGTAATTTAAAGCACAATCAAGTAATTAATTTTTCTTTAAAAATAAAAGATGAAACCATGTTCCAAATGATTTGGCAATCCTTGAAAGGAGGTGATGAATAATGCTAAAACAACAGGAATTGCTAAAGATAAAAGGAGGGACAAATGGCTATGTAATAATTGGCATCGTAGGTGCTGCACTAGCATTTCTTGTTGGAGTCTTTGATGGCTTTACAAGACCATTTAATTGTCGATAGAAAGGATTTAATATGCATTTAAAAAATGAAAAACTATATGAAATAAAAGGCGGTGCCTGGTCTAACAGTGTGGCAAATTTTATCTTAAATTGCCTTAATTGTATTAGTGACTTAGGTCGTTATTTTGGCAGTGCCTTATATCATTTAGTAAATAAAAACAGATGTTAAAGAGGTAATTTTTACCTCTTTATAACATACAAATCATAATATTCATCAAAAGTAATGTTTTCTTCTTTAATAATTTTGGCGGCTTCTTTACCAACATATCTTAAATGCCAAGGTTCTTCTTTATAACCAGTAATATAACTTTTATCTTTTAAATAACGAATAATAAATCCATCTAAATAAGCATTATTTAAAAGCCACAAATAATCACTATCACTAACATTATCAATGTATCCAAAACTTTTAATATCACATGCTAAACCAGTTTGATGTTCGCTATGACCAGGACGGGCTGAATAACTATCAACAAGTTCTAAACCATCTTTTTTTAAATAATTTTCATATAAATTTTTTTGATATTCATAACTTCTATAGGCACTAAAAGGGGCTAACTTTCGATTATCAAGACTAGCTCTTGCGATTAAACTCTCTAAATTAATAGCTGCTTCTTTGCGCATTTTATAAGAAGTATTACTAATATATACTAAATCATTAGGGACATAATTACTATCTAGTGCATGATATTTATTAACTAAAACTAAAATATCATCAGGATTTTTTATTGTCTCAACATTTTCATAAAAATTAGTATCCAAATGTAAATTAACAAATGTAACAGCATCTTTTAAAGCAATATTTTCTTTTTTTTGATAATCTAAATAAGCGGGAATTTTTAAAACATCTAAATTAGGTATTTGACAAAAAGGTAAAATATCAACATAATCAATAGTTAAAAGTTTATCAATATTACTATCACTTAAATATTCAAAAATATAATTTATTTGCTCTGCTGTATAATTTTTCTCTAATAAAATATTAGTTTTTTTAAAAAAATCTTGTTTAAAAACATAATTAATTTTAGCATATTCATCGATTAAAAGAGCATTAAAATCATCACTAGTTAAATATAAATCCAAAGTTTTACTATAATTGTTTATTTTTAAATGATTATCTTTAATTACTTTTTGAGCTTTTAAACTATAACTCATAGTATCATTATCCTTTCTAAAATAAAATATAGGTATAAAAAATATTATTACTAAAAAAATTATCACCATTTTTTTCATAACATCACCAGTTATTAATAATATTATATTTATTTATTAAAAAAAAATACAAATAGCAAAGAAAGAAAAAAATTCATAAAACCAAAATAAATGTATACTTTTTATTAGAGGTGTTTATTTTGAAAAGAAAAGTATTATTTTTCCTTTTACTTTTAACCATTATTCCAAACATTCATGCCCAAACCGATTTAGCGCCAAGTAGTAAAAGTGCCATTTTAATGGATTTTAGTACAGGAGAAGTTTTATATGCTAAAAATGAAAATGCTCCCTTACCACCCGCTAGTATGACTAAAATAATGAGTATGTTATTAATTATGGAAGAAATTGAAGCCAACAATCTTCATTTTGATGATTATGTTACCATTAGTAAAAATGCATCAAGTATGGGAGGAAGTCAATTATTTTTACAAGAAAATGAAAAATATCAAGTAAAAGAATTATTAAAAGGTATTGCTGTTGCAAGTGGTAATGATGTGGCTGTTACAAAAAAGCAGTTGTATTTCTAATAAAAACTATAATATCATAATTTTATACGGCAAATTAAGTAATAACTTAATTTTTTTTGTGTTATAATCTTTTAAAGATGTGGTGGTTGTTATGGGAAAATTGTCAAATATGATGTATATGATAGATTTATTAAATACAGGTAACATTTATACAATAAAAGATTTATCAAAAAAAATAGGTGTAACTGAGAGAATGATACGTTATTATAAGAATGAAATTTGTGATAATGGAATTGCCATTGAATCATTCAAAGGACCAAATGGTGGGTACTTTATGATAGATAAAGTTAAAAATTATACAAATATTAATAAATATGATATTCAATTATTAGAAAATGTATATAATTTTTTATTAAATAGAGATTTTGAATATTTAGACAAATTTAAAGAATTTTTAGACAAATCCAAAAAAATGTATTCAATTTATGATGAAAAAAGTAAATATATTTCAAACATAAATTTAAGTACACCAGGTGAAATTGAAAAACTTATTGATATTGCTATAAATAAAAATGATAAAATCGAAATAATTTATAATGATATTGATGGGGGACAATCAAAAAGAACAATCCATCCTCTTCATTTATTTAAATATAAAGATAATTATTATGTTACGGCATTTTGTGAACTAAGAAATGATATAAGACACTTTGAATTGAAAAGAATTACTAATGTCAAATAAAAAAGACCAAATATTTCAATTGCAAATGTTATAATAAATTTTAAGGAGCAATTGATTATGACAAAAGATTATACATTTATTGATTTTGATGGGGTAATATTAGATTCTGAAAAAAGAATGCTCGAGCGAAAATATAATTTAGGACTTTGTGATCACGAAAATGAAAGCGAATTTGATACATATTTTGAATATACAAATTTACATCCAGAGGAATGGAAATATATCATAAAAGAAGCTAAGTCAATTAATAATTCTGTTGAAATTATAAAGGAACTTGAAATTTTAAAAAAAAAGATAGCAATTTTAACAAAAATTCATACACTTCAGGAAATGAGAGTAAAAACAGAAGTATTACGAGAAAATATGAAAATTTTATGTCCTATAATTTTTGTCCCGCCTGGTATAAAAAAACATCAAATAATAATTCCAAATAATCAATTATTAATTGATGATTCAAAAAATAATATTAAGTGGTGGATTGAAAATGGAGGAAGAGGCTTGATTTTTGATTCAACAATTAAAAGTGATACAAAAGAAAAAGTTAGAAGTTTAGAGTTTTTGATAAAGAGATAGATAGTTTTTTAAAAATATTTTCATGTAAGATAGAGGGTGTTATGATGGAAAAAAAATTATTATTTGAAAATTATCTTAAATCATTAGAGCAAAAATATAATGCTGTGTGCTTTGATATTGATGGTACATTAACTACTAAAGATTCTAAAAGCATTGATGATAGAGCAATAGAAATGATTATTGAGTTGTTAGTTAAGAAAATTCCCATCGTATTTATAACAGGCCGTGGCGAAAATGGCTTAGAAGATTTAAAAAGTGATATTTATTTATGTGTAAAAAATAATAACAATATTACTGACAATGATATGAAAAGAATGTATGCTTTAACAAATGATGGTGCAAGGTTATTTTATAGCAATACAATTTCTCAAAAAGACTTTTTAGGTGAAAGTATTTATATAACAACAAAAGAAGAATTGGAACAACTACTATTAATAAACAAAAAGATTAAAAAAATCAAAAATAAATTAGATAATAGTTGTTATTTTGATATAACTTACTCTAAAGATTTAAAAACAAATCAAATTTTAAATATAAGAATGGTATTTAATACTTATGCCGATGAAATAATTAATTCCATATTTGATAATATAAATAAATATATAATAAATAATGGATTAAATAATATTCATTTAACAAGAGGTATATACAAAAACAATTCGGTTATTCAAATAGGAACTGCTACTAAAGATCAAGCAATTAAAAGGGCAGAAAAAATTATTGGTGTTCCGCAAAATTCTATGATTAGAATTGGGGATTGTGGTGATTTACGAGGTAATGATTATGCTATGTTAAACTGTAATCAAGGTTATAGTGTTGATAAAACAAGTGGAGTTAGTAACTCTTGTTTTCCAATATTTGACAAAAATGGAAATTTATTAAAAGGCGTGGATGCAACATTACAATTAATAAAAAGCGCTAAGATACTACCAACTGTATCTTTGGAAAAAGCAGATAAAATTACATATAAATATAATCTTGCTAAGGTAGAAAGTAATATCGTAATGGGAAGAAACAAACTTTTAAAAAAATATAATAATTTAATAAGTAGTAATTTTAATAATTGCAATGGAATTGATGATTTATTTGACAAAGAAAGTGGCAGTATAATTATTCCTATGTATGAAATGGAACTTTTACAAAATAGTATTTTAAAAGACTTTTGGCTATCTACAGATAATGAAACTTTAATGTATTCACTAAGAGATAATAACAATTATCTTCTTAGAGGCTCAAAGACATATTATTATTTTATTTCAAATAGATTAAGTATCAATAAAACCGATGTTACTTCAAAAAAGAATGTGATAGATTGGCATGAAAATAATGCAAAATTTTTAGATAATTCTGTAAATGCCATTTTATTTACTGAAAACTTAAATAATCAAATTAATAAAAAACTTTTGTTGGGAGTTTTGGATAATTGTCGAAATATTTTATTGGTTTTAATTAATCAATATTTAGTTTCTAACTATTTAGATAAAAATATTTTATTAGATATTTCTGCAAACAATGAAAATATTAGTAGCAAATTATATACTACCATTATAGAAATCGAAAAATTAATGAGTAAGATATGTTTTGAAAATCAATATATTATTGATAAAGAAAATATACTTACAATAATAGGCAATTCAAAAGAAGTATTAATTAATAATTTGATGCAAGAGTTTAATAAAAATAATTTAAATGATTATTCTAAAAGTTATAGAGCATATAGAGAAATAGATAATTTTGCCGAAAACTATATTGCAGTATCTTTATATAAAGAAAAAAGTAATAATAATAAATTTAAAAATGCATGTGGTTTAAGTTATGGCGGTATAGAATTGCCAATATTAGCTAGAGTAATTTTTGAAAATAAAATTAAAAAATTATTACTTTTAAAATTTAATAAGGAAGTATCTGGATATACAAATAAGCAACTTTTGGATTTGAGAAAATTTAATATTAGAGATTTTGGCGGATTAATGAATTCTGAAATTTTTGAAAACTCAAGTGTAGATTTGTTTGATGACAATGTTTTAACAGGAAAGACATTACAACTTGCTATTAATTCATTATATGATTGTAATATCAATGTTAATAATATTTGTATTGTTAGATATCCTAGCATTAATAGAATTGACCAAATGTTTTTAGATAATCCATCAGCGGTTGATTATAATTTATTTTTTAACTATATATATGGACTATGTTTTAGTAGCCCATATAGTTGGAAAGATAATAACTGGAAAAATGAAAATGGTGAAATAGATTATACAGATTCTCTAGGAATATTTGATATGAATAGGAAAAAAATAATAGAGTGTTTAATAAAAAATCATGATTATAATAAACAAAGTGAAGTTGGAGAATATAAAAGGAGTATTGTAAAATGAGAGTAGTTAGTATAGGAGATCTTGTTATAGATTATTATTATAAAAATGAAAAATTTTTAGGAGTAAATGGTGGAATGACTTCCCATAATATTATTGCTAATTTGGCAAAAATGGGTATTAAAACTGCAGTGTTTGGTGTATGTGGAAATGATGTGCAAGGTAAAATTGCAATTAAAAGCCTCGAAAAATTAGAAATTGATGTAAAAAATATTACCGTTTTAGATAATATTAGAACTAGATGTTTTCATGTATCATATTTTGACAATGATGATAAACTAGTATTTAATTCCAAAAAGAGATGTCCTTTTTGTAATAATAAAAAATGGTATGAAAATAGTTTGATTAATACTGATGTTATTATAAAAAATATTAATGATGAAGATATTTTAATATTTGATAATTTAAATAATAAAAATCAAATATTAATTGATACAGTTAGTAATAAAAAAATTATTGATTTAGGTCAATACTTTGAATTAGAAAATCTATCTAATAAAGAAATAATAGAAAAATTAAATAACAAATTTGAAATTATTAATTTTAATGAACGGGTATCAAAATATTTAATAAAAAGATTGAACTTAAATAATGATATAGATTTATATAATATATTAAACCCTAATTTTATGACTATTACACGTGGTGAGAATGGTGCAACTTTCATTAGTAATGCAATAGAGTACAATTTTAAATTAAAAAAGAAAGGTAATATTGTAGACTCAACAGGTGCTGGTGATGCATTTATTTCTAGTATAATAAAGGATTGTATAAAAAATAATTTTGTATACAATGATAATTTATTTGAACAATGGTATGAAAATTCAAACAAACTTACAGCCAAAGTTGTAGCTGAAATGGGAGCAAGAGGACATATTAATCCATTATTTAAGGTTAAACAAGTTAATGAAGAATGTATCTGTGATAATTTTACATACAATGAAAGGCGAAAAATTAAACGTTGTAACATAAATATAAATAACCTTGAAACAAGAATCATTAATGCTATTCATTCAAAGGCAAGTAATAAAATAAATGATATAAATTTTAATGAAAATAATAATTGTTTATTTATTGGAACTGGTGGTTCATATGTTGGAGCATATTTCGCTTCTAAAGTCATAAATTTAATCTACGGATGTAATACATATGCAATGTATCCAAGAGATGTACTATATAGAAATAATAACAATATAGATAAAATAATATTATTTTCATATTCTGGTACAACAGATGATATCATCACCAGCGTTAAAGATTTAAATAAAAAAAATTTATATATAGTTACTAAAGGTGAATTACAAAATATTGTTTTAAAAACGGGAATTTTAAAGAAAAATATTATAAGTTATAGAACTTCATCTAATAAAAGTAAAGAACGAGGTTTTTTAGCATTTGAAGGGGCAGTTGCTCCATCAGCAATATTTTTAAAACATTATCTTACTAAAAATAATGCCAATATTAATATTGAAAATTTCATTAAAGATTCAATTAAAAATTGGCAAGAAAAAATAGGAAATTTAATAAATAAAGATATAATATTAAAGATGAAAGAAGACAAAATATTAAATTTGTTTTGCGGTGATTATACTAACAGTGCATGTTATGATTTGGAAAGTAAAATTACTGAATCCGGTATATTTAATTGTATAGTGCACGAGAAAAAAAATTTTTCACATGGAAGATTTATTAATTATGAAAATTTAAATAATAATTGTTCACTATATTTTAAACAAAAATCAACAACAAAGTATGAGAAAGAATTATTAAAATATTTAGGTAATAATAATATTGTTATAGAAAGTAATTATGATGGGATTTTAGCTGAATTTGATTTGTTAATTGCATCTCAATTTATTATTTATTATTTTGGAAAAATTATGAATATAGATGTATCAAAGCCAAAATATTCTTTAAATGCAATGAAAATATATTTTTATAAAGGTGATTTATAATTAATAATTTAAAAACACAAGTGTGATTAAAAAGAACTTATGAGGATAACAAAAAATAATCCATAAAAGTTCTTTTTTTTCATTTCTTCTAATAAATATAAATGGGAGGAGAAAACTTGGATAATAATAAAGCACTCATTATAAAAAAAATGATTCAAAAAGCATTGATAAATGAACTTGAAAGAGTTGACTTAATTACATTTTCAAATACAACTAATATTATCAAAAAGTTAGATGAAGATATTAGTAAATTAAAAGAATTACAAAAAAATAATCAAGATAAAAAAAATATAATAATTAAAGTTCCTATTTAAAAGGAGGCATAAAAAATAATGACTTTATATCAAATTAGAAACAATTTAGCGCAAGGCAAAAAACTTATTGATTTACCTCTTCGCGTTACATTTTATGCCCGTGTATCAACAGATCATGAAGAACAATTAAATTCATTGGAAAATCAAATTATGTATTTTGAAAATTATATAAAAGAGCAAGATAATTGGACATTTGTCTGTGGTTACGTAGATGAGGGCATATCTGGTACAAGTGTAAATAATCGTGATAATTTTCTAAAAATGATTAATGATGCAAGAGATGGAAATTTTGATTTAATTTTAACCAAAGAAATATCAAGATTTTCAAGAAATACCGTTGATAGTATAAAATACACACAAGAATTATTACAAAATAATGTAGGGGTCTTTTTTTTAAATGATAATATAAACACTTTTGACTCTGATTCAGAACTTCGTTTAACTATTATGTCATCAATTGCGCAAGATGAAGTAAGAAAATTATCGGAAAGAATTAGATTTGGATATAAAAGAAGTATTGAAAAAGGAGTAGTTCCTGGTAATGATAATTTCTATGGTTATAAAAAGAATAAAGGCAAATTAGAAATAGTAAATGAAGAAGCAATATTAATAAAACTTATATTTGATGAATATAGCAAAGCCCAAATGGGAACTTCAAAACTTGGACGTTATTTATTTGATAAATATAATATAAAAAGCAAAACTGGTATGCCACTAGCGGGAAGTGTAATTGGAAGAATTATTAGAAATCCAAAATATAAAGGTTATTTTTGTGCTCATAAAGAAACGACAGCCGATTACCATTCTAAAAAAAGAATTAGATTTAAACCTGAAGAATGGATCGTTTATAAAGATAACGAAAGTTGTCCACCAATCGTTTCAGAAAAACTATGGGAAAAATGTAATAAGATATTAAATATGAATTCTCTTAAACACCAAACACATACTAGAACTAATATGAGATATGCATTATCAGGAAAGATTAAATGTTATCATGATGGAGCAACTTTTATAAAAGGTAGTTATAAAAACAAAAAAACAGGAATAGAAAGTAAGTATTGGGGTTGTTCTAATTACAGAAAACATGGGCGTGATAAAATAAATGGTTGCAACACGCCAATAATTCATTACGAAAAATTATTAGATATTTTTAAAACGATGGAAAATAGTATCTTTAACAAAGAAAATGATTTTATAAAAGAAATATATAATTTAATAATTAATACAAAAGCTAATAAAGATTATTTTCAAAAATTGAATGATATCGATAAAAAAATAGAAAATATAAAAAATGCTAAAACAGAACTAATTAATATGAGAGCTAGAAAAGAAATAAATTTAGAAGAATATAATATTCAAAAAAATAAATATAATTCTGATTTAAATATTTTAAAAAAGAAAAAAAATGATTATTTATCGATTATAAAAAATGATAATTATAAAGATAATATAGACAGTTTTTATAAAAAAATAAAAAGTGCAATTTTAGAAGAGGACGAAGCAATATTTAGAATATTTGGAAGTATAATAAATACAATATATGTTGAAAAAATTACAGATAAAGATAGTATTTATAAAGTTATGCTACATATACAACTTAGTATACCTAGTCACAATGATTGTGACTTATATTTAAATGATTTTTTACTGCTTTTTACTAACAACGACAGATGCCGTAGTAGCCATGGCAGAAAAAATATCGGGTAGTACTGAACAATTTGTTACTAAAATGAATGAAAAAGCTAAACAATTAAATTTGCAAAATACCCATTTTGTCAATCCACATGGCCTTGATGCTAATGATCACTATTCCTCAGCTTATGACATGGCTATCATTGCCAAAGAATTATTAAAACATGAAGAAATTTTAAAATATACCAGTATCTATGAAGATTATTTAAAAAAGAATGATGGGTCTAGTATTTGGCTTGTTAATACCAACAAATTAGTTCGCTTTTATGATGGTGTTGATGGCTTAAAAACAGGTTTTACTCAAACTGCTGGTTACTGTTTAACAGCTACTGCTAAAAAAAATAATCTTCGTTTAATAACAGTTGTAATGGGCGTTGATACATCAAATGAAAGAAGTAGTGATACCACCAATTTGTTAAATTATGGATTTAATACCTATGAAACACATACTATTTTAGAAAAAGATTTATCACTGGGAACCAAAAGAGTTGAGTATGGAAAAAAAGAATCAGTAGACCTTGTTTTAAAAGATGACTATGTTAAATTAATCAAAAAAGGAGAAGAAATTCCCAACTATTCTTTTGAAGTAAAAGTAGATAAACTAACTGCCCCCTTAAAAAAAGGTGATATAGTTGGAAGTGCAAATGTTATTTTAGATAGTAAAGTTGTCAATGAAGTACAAATAACCGTTAAAGAAGACATTGAAAAAGCTAATTTCCTAGACTTTTTCAAGAAAAACTTAAAACATTTAACCGCCGGTAAAAATTGCCTTTAAAATAAATGTCAAATTAAAAGAAAAAGGTAGTTCTTTTTTCTTTTTTTCTTTATAATGAAAAATAGGTGAGTTCTATGGGAAAACAAGCTAATAAAAAAACCAAATTAAAACTCAAGAAAAGTGTTATATTTAAAAGCTTTTCCTTTTTAAGTATCATTCTTTCTATTATTTTTGTTTATAAATTAATTATTCTTAAATTATTACCATGGCCATATTTAATAATCATATCTTTTGTTTTTTTAATCATTAATTTTTTATTTTATTTATTTTTATCAAGAAAAAAACCACATGCAAGAATGTTAGGAACCGTAATGGTATTTAGTTTTTCCCTTATTATGTTCATTGGCATTAATTATCAAAATGTAACTTTAGATTTTCTCCATCACTTATCTTTTTTAAACATTAAAACAGAAAATTATAATGTCATAACTTTAAAAAATAGTAGTTTTTTTAAATTAGAAGATTTAAATCAAAAAACGATTGCTTATGTTAAAAGAGATTCTCTAGAAAAAGTAAAAAATACTTTAAATGAGAAAATTAACTATTATCAAAAAGAATCAGCAAATACTCACGAATTAATAACGCAATTGTTAAATAAAAAAGTTGATGCAATATTAATAGAACAAGAAGAAAAAAATCTTTATATGGAAATGGAAAGTGATTTTAAAGATGAAAGTAAAGTAATAGATACTTTAAAAATTGATACTATATATGAAGATATAAAAAAAGATGTCGAACTTACCAAAGAACCATTTAATATATATATAACCGGTATTGATACTTATAAAAGTATTAGTAGTGTATCAAGAAGTGATGTTAATATCATAGCTAGTATAAATCCTAATACCCATCAAGTATTATTAACTTCGATTCCAAGAGACTACTATGTAAAACTACATGGAATAGATGATTTAAAAGACAAACTTACTCATGCTGGTTTACATGGTGTTGATTTAAGTATTACAACTATAGAAGATTTATTAGATACCAAAATAAATTATTATGTCAAAGTAAATTTCACATCATTAATTAAAATAATTGATGCTATTGATGGTATTGACCTTGATAATCCTTTTGCTTTTTCGGCTAATTATCAAGAAGAAAATGGTGATTTTATTTATTATGATTTTGATAAAGGCAATATTCATTTAAATGGTAAAGAAGCTTTAGCTTATTCAAGAGAACGCTATAATTTAAGAGAAGGAGATATTGCAAGAGCTAAACATCAACAACAAGTAATTAAAGCTGTAGCAAACAAAACTTTAAATCCATCTATTATCACTAAATATCCATCTATAATAGGAGCTTTAGAAGACAATTTTGTTACAAATATGGATTTATCAGATATAACAGAATTTATTCAAAAACAAATCAAAGATATGCCAAGCTGGACATTTGATAACCAAGTTTTAACTGGAAGTGATTCTTCAGAATATACCTATACTTTTCCTAATGGATTAGGGTATGTTATGATACCTGATGAAAAGAGTGTAGATACTGCCAAAGAAAAAATAAAATCGATTATCAATCCTTGACGGGGGGGGGGTATTATATAATATAATAAAAGAAGATATGGAGGTCTTCTTTTATTTATGAAATTAAGTCAATATAAAGAGAAAAAGAAAAGTAAAAAAATAATAATTGTTTTTGTAGCTATCATTTTTTTAATAGGTGGAGTAGCAATAGGAATAACTTTTGCTAACTTTAAAGTGCAAAAATCATTTAAAATTATGGAAGGCAATTTCATCTATGAAGGAAGTGGTGATGTAATATTTGCCTTTTATAAAGGGGATGAATTATTGACGCAAATGCCAGAGAAAGATAATTTAGATAATATAACGTTTGTAAAAGGTGAATGCAATAAAGGGGCTATTGTTGAATGGGACGAAGATACATGGGCACCAAAAATATTAAATTTACATGAAACAAAAACTACTTGTAAATTATATTTTGATAGAGTATATGAATCAATGTGTAATAGTTCGAATGAACAAAGCGCTATATGTTATCTTGTAAAAAAAGCCGAAAGTAATAAAACTAACATGAGATATGATAATACTAAAGATAATAATTTACGATTTATCAGTCGAGCCCCCAATAATTATGTCAAGTTTAATAATGAAACTTGGCGAATCATCGGTGTCATGAATAATGTAGAAGATGAATTTGGTAATACAGGAAGTCACCTAAAAATAATAAGAAATAGTATAGGAAGCTTTAGCTGGGATTCATCAGAGTATAAAGTAAATAACGGTGGTGGAGTAAATGAGTGGAGTACTTCTGCTATGGCAAAAGTTTTAAACGAAAATTATTATAATAAAGAAGCCGGAGGGATATGTTATAATAGCAGTGAAAATCGCACTGTTGCTTGTCCTAACTGGCAAAGTATTGGTTTAGATGACACAGCAAGGAAAATGATAAGTAAAGTAAAATGGAATTTAGGAACGATTTCAAAGGGATTTAATCTCGCATATAGTAATACCTTAATAACACCTCCATATATGTATGAAGCAGAGAGAAGTGAAAATACTGGCAAAATATGTAAAAAAAACACAAGTTATTGTTCAGATGAAAAAGAAAGAACAACTTTATGGCCAGGATATGTTGGTTTAATGTATCCATCAGATTATGGCTATGCAACTAGTGGTGGAGGTATAATAAAAAGACAAGATTGTTTATCATTAAGTATGAATCAATGGGAAAGTAGTCTTTTCCAAACTTCTTGTGGCCAAAGTAATTGGTTATATGATTCAAATAATGAACAATGGACCATAACATCAACACCAAATACAACTTTTGCTACTCAAGTGTTTAAAATAAATAAAAATTGGACGGTTTTAGAATGTGGTGTGGCTCAGGCTTTAGCTATTCGCCCTGTCGTGTATTTAAATTCTAATGTTAAAATAGAAGAAGATACTAATGCTAACTATGGATATGAAAGTGCACCTTATCGTTTAACCACTTAATTTATTTTATCTATTTTTGTCGAAAGTGTTTAAAAATCAAATAAAACTCGCTATATTAAAATAGGCGAGGGTGATGAATATGTTTTATTTACATTTAAAACAACAGGGAAACACTTTATATGCACATTTAGAAGGAAATTTAAATCATCGAGAAACGCATGTTTTTAACAACTATTTAATTCCTTACATTGAAAAAAATAAAATCAAAAGTCTTTGTTGTGACTGTAGTAAATTAAAGAAAATTGATACTGATGGAAAATATGCACTACTAAATACTAAAATTGAATTAAAAAAACAACAGGGGAATTTTTTACTATGTAACATGTCAAAAAAAATGAAAGAAGATTTAATTGGTTTTCATTTTCGCATTTTTAATTTACAAAAACTGGAGGGTTAAATGGATACAGAAACACTCATCAAAAACAATATTCCTTTAATAAAAAAAGTTGCAACAAAATTTTATAACATTCCTTTTGAAGATTTATTTCAAGCTGGGTGTATAGGTATTTTAAAAGCTTATAAAAATTATCAAAAAAATGGAACAACAAAATTTTCAACATATGCTTATGATTATATTTTAGGAGAAATGTATGAGTGTGTTTATAAATCACAAAAAATTAAAGTAAGTAAAGATTTAATTCGTTTAAAAAGAAAAATTGATTTAACCAAAAATATCTTAAGTCAAAAACTAAATCGCCAAGCCACAAAAGTAGACGTTGCAAATTTCCTAGGGCTTGATGTAAGTCTTATTGATATGGCCATTAATTCAACTAATGAAATGCTTAGCTTAGATAATCCTTTAGATAACGAAAAAAATTTTTATGAAACAATTGCTATAAAAGAAAACCTATCTTTAGACGATAAGATTGCCTTAAAAGAAAGTATAGAAAATTTAAATAACTGTGAAAAACAAATTATAAATTATCGTTATTTTAAAGATTATACACAAAGCGAAGTTGCTAAAAAGTTGAATATGACTCAAGTAATGGTCTCAAGATATGAAAAAAGAAGCTTAGAAAAGTTGCGCATGTACTATGAAGTTAAATAAAAAGAACTTAATCGTTCTTTTTTTGTCTTTTTAAAGTGTTATTAGGAATAGATAATTGATGCTCTAAAATAGCTCTGATTAAATAATTATACATGGGATGATTAAGTATATCATCAATTAATAAATCATTATTAAAATCATAATAGTATCCAGATAAAAATTCTTTAACTAATTGTAAATGCTCTTTTTTAAATAGTTCTTCATTTTCTTTGGCTAAAAAATATAAGCCACCTTTTTTTAAACACTCAATTATATAATCATCAAGAAAATATAAGCATCCATCTTGTTGATATATTCTAAAAAGGGGAGCAATTTTTTTCTCATGCCATTTTATATAAATTTGTTTTAATATTAATTTATTATTAGAAAAACTTTTTATTAACAAAAATTCATAATTATCTAAAAAAAACTCATATCCATTTTTATAGCGTAAGGTTAATTTATCAATATTACTTAAATTATCTTTTTTATACAATATATCCATTGTTTGTAAATCATTTTTAACTTTAACTATTAATTGTCCATAATCATCCATGTTATCACCTAAATCAAAATGGCGTCCCCGGCAAGAATTGAACTTGCGACCTACCGCTTAGGAGGCGGTTGCTCTATCCAACTGAGCTACGAGGACCCAAAAACATTGTATCAAAATCTATATAACTATGGCTAGTATAAATTTAATAATTTAACAAAAAGTACTTAATTTACATCTTAAATTATCCATGATATAATTTCAAATAGAAAGAGGAAACTATGAAAAAAAGTCATAAAGTAATAAATATTATTCTTATTAATATCTGTTTATTTTTGTTAATTGGCTTAACATTGTCTGTTGTTATGCGTAATTTCTTAAATCAAAAAAATATCTATGACACCATTAAAAATAATGATATGAGCTTTTTTTTAAACGATTTGAATGAAGATAAACAACTGCTTTTAGATGAAATTAAAGAAACTTTTAAAATATTAGGACTAAAAGACAATACTATTGAAGAAGTTTTAAATTCTGACGGAACTAAAAATTTTATTAGTATATATTTATCTAATACTTTAAATTACTTTTTTAAAAATGAAAAAGAAATACCAATTAAAAAAGAAGATTTAAAAAATTTAATTCAATCTAATATGAGTATTATTGAAAGTAATTTAAGTCAAAAGGAAAAAGACTATATAAATAAATATGAACAACAATTATATAATTATATTGATGAACATGCAGATGAAATTATTGGCTTTTTTCCGATGCCAGAGCAATTATTAAACCAAGTAAATCAACAAGAGGTAATGTTAAATTCTAATGTATCTTTACAAGATGTTACTAAAACGATTTCTACTTTAATTAGTCTTCAATTTATATATCTTTTAATAGCAATAATTACTTTAATAGTAATAATTTTAATTATTATTAACCGTTTTAACTATAAGTGGGCTGATTGTTTAAAGAAAATAACCTTAAGTTATAGTTTTATTATGATTGCCTTAGAAATATTATTGGGAACAGTTATTAAAAGTATGGCGATAAATATTAGTAAAAGTACTAGTCCTATATTAAATTATCTAGTAAATAATATAAGTCAAAAAATATGGATATGGATTATAACCGCAATTACATTAACTATTATCTTTTATGTTCTTTTAAAAAGAGAGGAGAAGAAAAATAACCATGAGAAAATATATAACTGAATATCTAAATCAACTTAATAAAAATAAAACATTAACTAAAGACCAATTACAAGATTTATTAATTAAAATTAATTTTTTTCAACATGAAAGATTAATTCATTTAATTGTAACTATTAGTTTTGCTTTTTTTGCCCTTATCTTTTTAATATTAGGCATGGTAAGTTATTATTTTTTAATAATCTTTGCTATTTTATTAGTATTTGTTGTATTATATATTTATCATTATTATTTTTTAGAGAACAGTGTGCAATATTTATATAAATTATATGATTTAAAGAAAGGAAAATAAGTTATGACATTATGGGAAGATTTACAATATCGTGGTTTAATTAAAGATGTATCAAGCCCTTTAATTGAAAAATTATTAAATGAAGAGAAAATCACTTTTTATATTGGTACTGATCCAACGGCTGATTCTATGCACCTTGGTCATTATTCAAGTTTTTTAATTTGTAAAAGACTTGCTAAATATGGTCATCATCCCATTTTATTAATTGGAGGTGCTACCGGAAGAATAGGGGATCCCAAACCAACTAGTGAAAGGGATATGAAACCAATTGAAGAAATATTAAAAAATGTTGAAGGTTTAACCAAACAAGCTGAACAAATTTTTGGCTTTAAAGTTGTAAATAATTATGATTGGAGTAAAGACATTAATTTTATTGATTTTTTAAGAGACTATGGTAAATATTTTAATGTCAATTATATGCTAGATAAAGATATTATAAGAAGAAGACTTAGTAGTGGTATTACATATACAGAATTTTCTTATATGATAATGCAAGCCCTTGATTTCCTTCATTTATATGAAAATGAAAATTGTCTTATGCAAATTGCTGGAAGCGACCAATGGGGAAACATCACCGCTGGAATTGATTTAATAAAGAAAAAAACAAATCAAGAAGCCTATGGATTTACCATGCCTTTAATTACTGACAAAGATGGTCATAAATTTGGTAAAAGTGAAGGCAATGCTCTATGGCTTTCCAAAGAAAAAACTAGTTCTTATGAATTATATCAATATCTAATTAACACTGATGATGAATTAATAATTGATTATTTGAAAGTCTTTACTTTCTTAACCAAAGAAGAAATAGAAGCTCTAAAAAAAGAACACTTTGCTCATCCTGAAAAAAGGATTGCTCAAGAACAATTAGCTAAAGAAATCATCAGTGATATTCATAGTAAAGAAGATTATCAAAGAGCTAAAGAAATATCAAAATCTTTATTTACAGGGAACGTAGGTGATTTGACCGATAAAGAAATAGAACAAGTCTTTAAAGGTATGCCTTTTTATACTTATCATGATAAAGAACCTTTAATAGAGCTCTTAGTAAATAATAAAATTGCCACTTCCAAAAGAGAAGCAAGAGAATTTTTAACTAACAATGCCATAAGTTTAAATGGTCAAATTGTAAACGATGAAAATTTAATGTTAAACACTAATCGTCAGTTCAATATCATAAGAAGAGGAAAGAAAAAATATTTTATCTTTAAGAAAGAATCTTAAAGATTTTTTTAGTATAAGTAACCTTTTTTTCTTCATAATAAAAATGGTGAAGTAAAATGAAACATAATTTAATTTTAGATGCTGCCTTACCCTTAGAAACACAATATTTAATAAATCAAAAAAAAGATAAAAATGTAATAATTAAACATTACTATGTTAAAGAAGATAATAAAAGTCAAATAAAGCATGATGAAGGTGATTATTTTACTATTAATTTTGATAGTGATATTCTTTATCATAATATTTTAAATCTCCAAAGAGTATGTCAAAAAATAATTAAAATGTTTTTAAAAAAATATCATAAAGGTGGAACTATTTTAATCATTGGTTTAGGTTCATCTTCTATTTTAGGTGATTCATATGGAGTTAAATCATTAAATAATATCATCGCCACTAATCATTATAACGATATATATACCATTCCAAAAGTTGCTTTATTTGCTCCCGAAACAACTAATAAAACGGGAATATCATCATATAAATTAATAAGCATGGTTGTTAAATTACTAAATCCTGATATGATTATTTTAATTGACAGTTTAGTAACTAAAAATGAAAATCATTTAAATCATACTTTAGAAATTAATGATTGTGGAATGATTTATGCAGATGCCTTAAAAGATAATAAATATATCAATAAAAAAACTTTTAATATTCCCATTATAACAATTGGTTATACAACGCTTTTAAAAAGAAAACAAACCCTCTTAACAGCTTTAAATTTAGAAGAAGATATAAAAATAATAAGTCAAATGACTTCGAAAATAATAAATAACTGTATAATGTCTTAAAACGACATCTTTTTTAATTTTAATTAGTATAATAAAATGGGTGAAGAAAATGAAAAAATTTCGAACTAAATGTCCTAAAAAATCTAAATTTTTCTTTATTATTTGTTTTCTTTTTTTTATTATTGGTTTTATAAGTGTCTTTTCGTTTTGTATTGAGCCTGAAAAAATAATTGCTTACATAAAAATGACCCATTTTAAAGACCAAGACAATCAATTATTACCATATTTAATTACTAAAACTTTTGGCGATAATAATGAAACAAAAGCCCTTTATATTCCCGATACTAAAAACTATGAAAATAAATCTGATGCCATAATTTATTTATATAACACCCATCAAAACGAAGAATATTATATTGATTTATTAATGGAACATGATATTACTCCAAGTGTCATGACATCTAGTTACATTTTAAGAGAAAAGCTAAATAATGGTGGTTTAAAAACCATGGTTGAAACTAAAGATATCAAAAAAACTTTAGAAGAAAATAATTTAAATTATCAAAGTAGTTATATTATAAGTCGTAAATTTTTAGAAGATGCAAAACTTAAACATCCTACTTTAAAATACTTCTTTGATATTCATAGAGATTCTGTTTCTTATAATAATTCAATTACTACTTATGAAAACAAAGTCTATGCTAAAACCTTATTTGTCATTGGTATTGAACATGATAAATATCAAGAAAATGAAGCTTTAGCAACTAAGATAAGTGATGAAATGAATATGTTAGTACCAGATATTTCCAAAGGTATCTTACAAAAAGGTGGCGACCAAAACAATGGTATTTATAATCAAGACTTTAGTCCCAATACCCTTTTAATTGAAATTGGTTCAAATACTAATAATATAATGGAAATAAATAATACAATTGAAATTCTTTCTAAAAGTATTATAAAGGTGGTTAGTGAAAATGGAAACTAAAAAAAAGCCTAATTGGTTTATAAAAATTTTATTAGTTTTATTTCTAATTTATATATCATTAACTATTGCGATGGAAACTGGTTACTATGAAGCTAAATTAAGTGAAAGAACCATTATTACTGAAGAAGGTATGAAAAAATTTGAAAATGATGTTAATAATGGTTTAGATGTTGACATTTTAGATTACACAGAAAATCTTCATGAAGATTATTCCAATCAAACAACTAAAGCAGGCGTAAAAATATCTAGTGCAATTGAAAAATTTATGACCAAAGGAATTTCAAATTTAATAGAGGTTTTAAAAACTTTATTTACTTAAATTTAAAATTTTTGTATAATACCACATAGGTGATTAAATTGCAAAACAAGGCTCAAGAAAATATTCGTAATTTTTCTATAATCGCTCATATTGACCATGGTAAAAGTACTTTAGCTGATCGAATTTTAGAAATTACTAATGCAGTTAATAAAAGACAAATGAAAGACCAAATTTTAGATAGTATGGATTTGGAGCGAGAAAGAGGAATAACTATTAAATTAAATGCTGTTAGCTTACAATATACTTATCAAAATGAAACTTATTTATTAAATTTAATTGATACACCGGGACATGTCGATTTTTCATATGAAGTAAGTAGAAGTCTTGCAGCTTGTGAAGGGGCAGTATTGGTTGTCGATGCATCGCAAGGTATTGAAGCCCAAACGCTTGCTAATTTATACTTAGCCATTAATGCTGATTTAACTATTATTCCTGTTATTAATAAAATTGATTTACCAAATGCTAATATTCCTAAAGTAAAAGAAGAATTGAAAAAAGTTTTAGGCTTTAAAGAAGAAGAAATAATACTTTGCAGTGGCAAAACTGGAGAGGGCATAAAAGATTTAATTGAAGCTATTATTTTAAGAATAAATCCCCCTAAAATTAATAATGATTTACCCTTAAGAGCCTTAATATTTGATAGTTATTTTGATCCTTATAAAGGGGTTGTTGGTTTAATTAAAGTTGTTGATGGTACTTTAAATTTAAAAGATGAAATTAAATTAATGGCTAATGAAAGTAGCTTTTTAATAACGGAGTTAGGTGTTCATACCCCTAATGAAAAAAAATTAGATACTCTAAAAAGTGGAGAAGTAGGTTATTTTACCGCGGCCATTAAAGATATATCAAATATTGAAGTTGGTGATACTATAACTTTAAAAAACAATCCTGCTAAAGAAGCTATCGCTGG
>CANQPR010000002.1 GCA_947625715.1 uncultured Bacilli bacterium | reverse complement strand
AGGATTAAGTAATGATGGAACATAATATTATAAGAGCTATTGTAAGAAAAAAGACTTATGAAAAAATAAAACAAAAAGCTTTGTATTTAGGAATTGATGATTCTAACTATGTCGCATCTTTTTTGTACTATCGTTTAATTATTAGTATTCTTTTGTTTGGCCTTTGTTTTTTCCTTAGCAAATATGGGCTATTAATTGCTTTAGGCGCCGTTTTAATTTTTCGGTATTTAAGTGAATATTTAATATTTGATTATCGCATTAAAAAAAGAAGTATATATTTAGAAAAAGAAGCTATAATTTTTTTGAATGTTTTTCTCTTAACTTATAAGGATAATCAAAATTTTGTTCAATCTCTTATTTTAACAAGTAATAATTTAGATAATGGTTTTGCTAAAGAAATGAAATTAGCCTTTTTAAATACCGCTTTTAAAAATAGTTTTAAAGATGCCATGCTTTATTTAAAAACAAGAATGCCTAGTAAAATGATTCAATCGATGCTACTTTCTTTAATAACCTTAAGTGAAACATTAAATTTAGTAGATATCGAAATTGAAAAATTAATTCAAAATTTAGATAATAGAGAAAAGCAAAATAATATATTTGCCTTAAATAAATTACCAATTAAAGTTACAAGCGTTTCGATTCTTTTTTATATTATCATCGCCCTCGTTATTATTTTGGGAAGACAATTAATTATTTACTGTCTTAATTAAAAAATTAGCATTAACTCTTGACAAGTGCTAATTTTTTAGTATAATTATCTTAGCACTTGAATATACTAGGTGCTAGAGGAAGTGAAAAGATTGAATAATCGTCAAGCTAATATTTTAAAACATATTGTTGAAACATATATTAAAACGGTTAAACCAGTCGGAAGTAAATCGCTTTGTAAACGACTAAAGTGTTCATCAGCTACGATAAGAAATGAGATGGCCAAGTTAGAAGAAGCTGGATTTTTAGAAAAAAATCATATTTCTTCAGGAAGAGTGCCAAGTGAAAAAGGATATAAATATTATGTTGAACATTTAATGAAACCCAAAGAATTAACTGGGGAAGATGTATTAAAATTACAAACAATTTTTAATAACCGAGAATTACAGTTGTCTGAAGCTATTAATCGATGCGTTGAAATTATTAGTGAAATGACTAACTATACAAGTATTGTTTTAGGGAAAAAATCTAATGATAATACACTTCAACAAGTATCAATTATTCCTTTAGCTAATCAAGAGATTGTCGCTTTAGTTTGTACCGATAAAGGAATTGTTCAAAATAAAAAATTTATTTTGCCAAAAAGTATTAGTGTCGATGAAATAGTCAAAACTTGTGCAATAATTAATAAAATGCTTTTTGGGACTCCTATTTTGCGGGTGTCTGAGCGCTTAGAATATGAAATTAAACCAATTTTGGCAGAAAAGATTGCCCAATATGAAACCGTATATAATATTTTTTCTCAGACATTTCATGATTTTGCTACCAAAGTTCATGATAATGTACATATGAGTGGAAAAAAATATTTATTAGATGCTCCCGAATATAGTGATATTTCCCAAGTAAAAGATATTTTATCAAAATTTGATGATCAAGATCTTATTAACAAAATTGAAGCAAGAGATGGAGAAAAGGGCGTTAATGTATATATTGGTGATGAAAATAAATTTGATCCAAATGTAACCGTAATTAAAACGACATATCACCGTAATGGTGAAGACGGAACCATTGCCATAATTGGTCCTAAGCGAATGGAATATGCCAAAGTCATCGGTTTATTATCGTACATTAATGAACAATTAAATAAGGAGGATTAAAATGGATGAGAAAGATTCTAAGATAGAAAAAGAAAATAAAGAAACTAAAGAAAAAAAGAAAAAAAATCATAATAAATGGCAAGAACAAAATAATATATTAATTAATCAAAATGAACAATTAAAAGAAAAAGTGTTAAGAATAAGTGCCGAGATGCAAAATATGAAAAGACATTTTGAAGAAGACAAACAAAGATTAATTAAATATGAAGGAGAAAATCTTATTTGCTCACTTTTACCAATCATTGATAATTTTGAGCGAGCTCTTTTATTAGATGATGCTAATTTAACTGATGAAGTAAGTAAGTTTTTAGAAGGCTTTAAGATGATTTATGCAAGCTTTAAAGAAATTTTTGATAAATTAGAAATTAAAGAAATAGAATGTGTTGGTAAAAGTTTTGATTCACTTACAATGAATGCAGTGTTAATCGATCACATAAAAGACGTTGATGATAATATTGTTATTGATTGTATGCAAAAAGGATATATGTATAAAGATAAAATTATTAGGCCAGCAATGGTAAAAGTTAATAATAAAGATGAATAATTACTACTCAAAAAATTAAGAAAGGAATGATAAATATGAGTAAAATTATAGGTATTGATTTAGGTACAACTAATAGTTGTGTAGCAATTATGGAAGGAGGAAGTCCTGTTGTAATTCCAAATGATGAAGGCGGAAGAACAACACCAAGTGTTGTAGCATTTACTAAAGATGGTGAAACTCTAGTAGGAGATAGAGCAAAAAGACAAGCAGTAACTAATCCTAAAAATACAATTTCTTCTATTAAAAGAAAAATGGGAACTGCCGAAAAAACTAATGCTAATGATAAAGATTGGACAGCTGAAGAAATATCTGCTAAGATTTTATCTAAATTAAAAACGGATGCTGAAAGTTATTTAGGTAGTAAAGTTAGTGAAGCTGTTATAACTGTTCCAGCATACTTTAATGATGCGCAAAGACAAGCTACTAAAAATGCTGGTAAAATTGCCGGTTTAGATGTTAAAAGAATTATTAATGAACCAACAGCTGCTGCTTTAGCCTATGGATTAGATAAACAAGAAAAATTACAAACTATCTTAGTTTATGACTTAGGTGGAGGAACATTTGATGTTTCAATATTAGAAATTGGTGATGGAGTTTATGATGTTAAATCAACAAGTGGTAATAACCGTTTAGGTGGTGATGATTTCGATCAAAGAATTATTGATTGGATGACTGATACTTTCAAAAAAGAAAATGGCATTGATTTAACTAAAGATTCAATGGCTATGCAAAGACTTAAAGATGCTGCTGAAAAAGCTAAAAAAGATTTATCTGGTATGAGTAAAACTCAAATTAATTTACCTTTTATTTCTCAAAGTAGTGATGGTCCTGTTCATTTAGATATGGAATTATCTAAAGCTAAATTTGAAGATTTATGTCGTGATTTATTTGATTCAACTCTAGAACCAGTTAGAAAAGCTTTAAAAGATGCTAAATTAAGTGCCAAAGATATTAATGAAGTAATATTAGTCGGTGGTTCAACTCGTATTCCATATATTCAAGAATTAGTTAAAAAAGAACTTGGTAAAGAACCTCATAAAGGTGTTAATCCTGATGAAGTAGTTGCAATGGGTGCTGCTATCCAAGGTGGTGTTTTAACTGGTGAAGTTGATGATTTAGTATTACTTGATGTTACACCCCTATCTTTAGGACTTGAAACTTTAGGGGGAGTAATGACTGTTTTAATTCCAAGAAATACTACTATTCCAACAAGTAAGAGTCAAGTATTTAGTACCGCTAGTGATAATCAACCTGCTGTAGATATTCACGTTTTACAAGGTGAAAGACCAATGGCTGCTGACAATAAAACCCTAGGAAATTTCCAACTTGCAAATATTCCACCAGCACCAAGAGGTGTACCTCAAATCGAAGTTAAATTTGATATTGATGCCAATGGTATTGTTAATGTAACGGCTAAAGATTTAGGAACTAACAAAGAACAATCAATTACGATTACATCTAATACTAATTTAAGTGATGAAGAAATTGATAAAATGATGAAAGAAGCTGAAGCTAATAAAGAACAAGATGAAAAACGTAAAGAAGAAGCTAATGTTAAAAATGAGGCTGATTCAATGATATTTGCTACGGAAAAGGCTATTAAAGATTTAGGTGATAAAGTAGATGCTAAAGATAAAGATGAGGCTGAAAGCAAATTAAAAGAATTAAAAGATGCTTTAGAGAAAAATGATGTCGAAGATATTAAAAAGAAAACAGAAAGCTTAAATGAGGTAGCAATGAAACTTGCAACTAAAGTATATGAAGAAGAAGCAAAGAAAAATCAAAATAACAATACTACACCTAATGAAGAACCGAAAAAAAGCGATGATGTCGAAGAAGCATCATATGAGGAAAAATAAAAAATTGGTTCTAGGAAACTAGAACTTTTCTCTCGTTAATAAAAGAAAAGAGGTAAAAGGTGAAAATATATAAAAATCGCGATGAAGTAGAAAAGGAATATAAATGGGATTTAACATCATTTTTTAAAGATGAAAATGAATTTAATAAGGCCCTTAATCAATTAGAAAAGAAAATAGCTAATTTAAAAAAATATGTTGGTTGTAGCAAAGACCCTCTAAAACTATATGAATTTTTAGAAGAAGAAATTGATACGATAGCCTTATTTGAAGATGCCTATGTATATGCGCATTTAATTAATGATCAAGAATTAGGCGTTTCAAAAAGTATTGAAAGAAAAAATAAAACCATTCTTTTAAGTGGTAAATTAGATGAAAATTTAAGTTTCTTTAATCCGGAACTTTTAAAATTGAGTAAAGATGAATATCAAAATTTATTTATTAAAAATCCTAAATTAAATGAATATAAAGCTTTACTTGATGATATTTATCGTTTTAAAGAACATGTTATAGATGAAGATAAAGAAGTAATAGTCTCTAAATTAGTAAATGCAACCGACCATTTTAGTGATGCATCATCAACGATGCTAAATAAAAATCATCATTATGGTCATATTATTGTTGATGGTAAAAAAGTTTTAATAACATCAACGAATTATCGCAAATTACTTCGTAGTAAAAATCCATTGATAAGAAAAAAGACCTATTTATCATTTCATAAAGTAATTGACCAATATAGTGATATTAATGCCAACTTATTAAATTCTTATATGAATTTAGAAGAACAATTAGCTAGTATTTATAATTTTTCTGATTCCTGGGAAAGAAAATTATTTTCTTTACAATTAGATGATAAAATTTTTACAACTTTATGTACAACAGTTAATGATAATTTAGATGTTTTACATCGTTTTTACGCATTGAAAAAGCAAGTGTTAAATCTGAATGTTTTAAATTCATATGACATAGCTTTACCAATGAGTAATAATAAGAGCGAATACACAATTAAAGAAGCGCAAGGAATTATTAAAAATGCTTTGAAACCTCTTGGTGAAGAGTATTTAAGTAAATTTATGAAAATCATAGATAATCGTTATATAGATTATTGTGAATATAAAGGTAAATGTAGTGGGGGTTATTCTTTTGCTACTTTAAAACAAGATTCGCGAATATTAATGAGTTTTAATGGTGATTTGGATTCTATTTCTACTATTGCTCATGAATCGGGACATAATGTTCATCATCAATTTGTAAGAGAAAATAATAAAATTCAATATGTTGATACCCCTAATATAATCGCGGAAGTTGCCTCTTTAACAAATGAATTTTTACTCTCAAATTATTTAGCTAATAATGCTCACAGTAAAGATGAAAAACTAAGTGGAATCGAAAATATGTTAAATGTTATTGAAAATAATTTATTTGGAGCAGTTAGAGAAGGAATAATGGAACGACAAATGTATGAAACTATTTTGCATAATGGGAGCTTAACCAAAGAATATTTAGATGATTTAGCTTATAATTCTCTTAAAAAATATTCAGGTCCAAGTGTTAAGGTTAATAAATATGCTAAAAATAGTTGGGTTACAAGAAGTCATTATTATAATAATTATTATCTATTTAGCTATGCCATTTGTGTATGTGTGGCCCTAAATGTTGCCAAAAAAATATTAGATGGTGATAAATCAATGCTTTCTAATTATATAGCCTTTTTAAAAGCTGGTAGTGATAAAACACCAAAAGAAATATATGCTATATTAAATATTGATTTAACAGATAAATTAACTTATTATAATGCTATTCATTATTTTGATTATTTAATAACAAAATACCAAAATGTATATGAAGGTGATATAGATGAATAAGAAAGATTATTATGAAGTATTAGGTGTTAGTAAAAATGCTAGTGATGAAGAAATAAAAAGAGCTTTTCGAAAACTAGCTAAACAATATCATCCTGATATAAATAAAGAAGCAGGTGCCGAAGAAAAATTTAAGGAAATTGGCGAAGCTTATGCGGTTTTATCAGACAAACAAAAAAGAGCTACTTATGACCAATTTGGTCATGCAGCTTTTGATAACGCAGGAGCATCTGGTGGTTTTTCAGGGTTTGATGCCGGTGATATTGACTTAAGTGAAATTTTAAGAGCGGCTTTTGGTGATTCCTTTGGTGGTTTTTCAGGATTTTCTGATTTCTTTGGTGGAAGTACAAGAGCTAATTCTAATCGTCCAAGAAAAGGAAGGGACACTTTACTTAGAATTGACCTATCTTTTTTAGAATCAGCATTTGGTGTTGATAAAGATATTGAACTATCATTAAATGAGACCTGTGATAATTGTCATGGTAAGGGTGGCTTTGATGAAGTTAGCTGTAGTTATTGTAATGGTAGTGGTTATGTTATAAGTGAGCAACGAAGTTTATTTGGCGTTGTTCAAAGTCGAAGTGTTTGTCCAAAATGTGGGGGAAATGGGAAAACCTTTAAAAAAGAATGTAACGTTTGTAATGGAACTGGTCAAGTAAAAAAGAAAAAAACAATATCAATTCATATTCCAGAAGGAGTCATGGATGGACACCAATTAAAGATTTCTCGAAAAGGAGCATCTGGTATTAATGGTGGTGAAAATGGCGATATATATATAGAATGTCGCGTCAAGGAAAGTGATTTTTATCATCGTGATAATGCCGATTTATATATAGAAGTACCAATATCAATTACTAAAGCTATTCTTGGTGGTAAAGTAGAAGTACCAACTATTTATGGAAATGTTTACATGGATATTAAACCAGGAACCCAAAATAATACCAAATATAAATTAAAAGGCAAAGGGTTAAAGGTCGTTAATTCGCTACGTAAGGGTGACGAATATGTTATCATAAAAGTTATTATACCTAATAAACTTACCAAAGAACAAAAAAATCTCTTTGAACAACTTAATCAAACAAATTTAGAAACTAATAGTGAATTCAGTAATTTTAAAAAATATTTATAATAAAATTTAGTACTACATCGATATAATGGGTGTAGTTTTTTTATATCTTTTTATATAAAAACATCTTTAATGTGCCAAATTATTTTTTAAAATTAAAGAAAATAATTGACCTTAAAAATGAAAATATGGTATTATTTTTTGTAGAAAGGTTAGGGATGTTGTGTAGTAAAATTTTGATTAATTTAAAAGAAAGAATGAGGTAAAGAGAAAAAATGAAAAAATTAAAAACCATGGCAATTTTAATTGCCTTATGCTTACCTATTTGTGTTCATGCTGAAGAATTTAGCACTAACGCAAATGAGTGGAGCGTATTTAAAACAAGAACAAAAGAAGAAATTAAATCACGCTATGAAACAGCCTTAGATGCTGGAAGTTATAAAGATGGAAGTACTAGTACATATTATAAAGTTGCACCATCTTTAAAAGAAACTTATATTGCCGGTGAATTAACTAGCGATACTCATACAGCAATGACGAAAATGAGTAATTACTATCGTTATTTAATTGGCGCTGACCCACTTAAAGTAACATCTGTTCATTCAGAAGAATTACAAGCTGGAGCTCTAATTCGTAATTGGGATTTCAATCATACTGTAGATGACAGTAAAAAACCTTCAGATATGGATCAAGAACTTTGGGATTTAGGAGCTAATGCTAACCATAATATTCTTGCTTATAATTATACACCAAGAGGGGCAATTACTGGTTGGTTAAATGAAGGTTATAGTTTAACTTCTCAAAAATTTGATACAATAGGTCATCGTCAAGCTATATTATCAAGTACAAGAAGTAATTTACAATTTGGTTATGCTGGTAACATTGCGATTGGATTAATGAAAGAAAGTAAAAACGAAAGTAAAAATCCATTTTATGCTTTCCCAGCTCCTGGATATATGCCTAATAACATATTAAGTGCCAAAAGTGCATCATGGACTATTGAATTAAATGATGATTATTATACAGCAAATAATGATGTTGTAGTTGTAATAACCGATTTAAAAAATGATAAAACTTATGAATGCACCAAAGAAAACGGAAAATTACAAGTATCAGAAACAATGCTTAACTTTGCCCAACCTTCAGCAAGTGCCAATGCCGGAATGTATTCTGGTGATGATGCTTATAAAGTTGAAGTTAAAAATTTACAAACCAAAACAAGAGCAATTAGCAATGTAGAATATACTGTAAACTTCTTTGATGTTTTAGCAAAAGAAGAAAAAGAAGAGGAAACTACTAATCAAAACCAAAATCAAACAACTACAGAAGAAGTAAATACAGGTAGTAGTCAAAATACAACAAACAATGTTACTGAACTTAAGGCAACAACTGAAAATACTGTAACAGAAGAAAATCCCCAAACTGGCGATAAAATTGGCTTAATGGTTGGATTACTATTAGTTTCTGTTGTAGCAAGCTTATTTAGTATAAAAGGCTTAGCTAAAAGCAAAATGTAATTAAAAGCTAGATTATTCTAGTTTTTTTTTGCCTAAAATTAAAATTAGTTTTCTTCATTAATTTACATCTTAAATTATCCATGATAAAATATTCATTGAAAGTGGTGAGTGATTTGAAAAAAAGAAGCGAACAAAGAAAAATAGCCATGACAATTTTGTATCAAATTAGTTTAAGAAAAGATAGTCATATTCCCTATACAATTGATGAAGTAATAAAAGAAAATATGGAAGAGGAAAATGAATTTGTAAAAGATTTAGTTTATGGTGTAAATAATAATGAAGAACAATTAAATACCCTTGCCAATAAATATTTAAAAGATTGGGATATTAAAAGAATTGATAAAATTGGCTCAGCCATTCTAAAAATAGCTTTATATGAATTAAAGTATATGGATACTCCAAAAATTGTGGTCATTAATGAAGCTGTTGAATTAGCTAAAAACTATACAGAAGATGATTTAGCTAAAATGATTAATGCTGTATTAGACCGATATATAAAAGAATAAAGGAAGTGAACAAGCGTGAATCATGAATATATTACAATCACTCAAATAAATAATTATATTAAATTATTATTTGATTATGATGAAAAATTAAAAAAAGTTTATCTTAAAGGAGAAATTAGTAATTTTAAAAAACATACAACAGGACACTTATATTTAACATTAAAAGATGAAACCTCAAGAATAAGTGCTATTATGTTTAGAAGTAGTGCCCAAAACCTTAACTTTACTCCTGAAGATGGAATGAAAGTTTTAGTGGAAGGCCGAATTAGTGTCTATCCAATTGGCGGAAATTATCAAATATATATTGATAAACTAGAACAAGATGGCCTAGGGAATTTATATTTAAAATTTGAAGCTTTAAAAAAGAAATTAGCTTCTTTAGGCTTATTTTCTTTGGAGCACAAAAAAGCTATTCCCAAATTTCCCGAAAAAATTGGTATTATAACAGCCCCCACTGGCGCGGCAATTAAAGATATATTAAGTACTATCAAAAGAAGATTTCCTTTGTGTCAAACAATCCTTTTTCCGGCATTAGTACAGGGTGTTAATGCCGCCCAGGATATAGCAAATAAAATAGCTTTAGCCCAAGAATATGACCTAGATGTATTAATTGTTGGTAGAGGCGGGGGTTCCATCGAAGATTTATGGGCCTTTAATGAAGAAGTTGTTGCAAAAGCTATCTATGATTGTAAAATCCCTGTGATAAGTGCCGTTGGTCATGAAGTAGATTATACAATTGCTGATTTTGTCGCAGACCTTAGAGCGCCGACGCCAACCGGAGCAGCAGAAATGGCAGTTCCAACCGTTTTAGAAGTTAAAAACTTAATCAAAACTAAAGAAATTGAAATCAGTAATGCCATAATGAAAAAAATTGAAGATTATAAACACCGCTTAAAACAAAAACAAGAAAGTTATGTTTTAAAAAATCCGATGATTTTATATGAAATAAAAATGCAAAAACTTGATGGGGCAAGTGAGTTAATCTTGAAAAACATCAAGAAAATTATTGAAGCCAAAACATTGAAATTAGAGCCTTTTAAGGAACACTACTTATTAAATAACCCTGAGAAAATATTAACCGGTTATTATCAACCCCTTTTAGATATTAAACAAAATTTAACCAAACAATATAACTATTATCTAGAACAAAAAATCCATACTATAGAAATGTTTAAACAATCACTAAAATTATTAAATCCTTTAGCGATATTACAAAATGGCTATAGTATTGTTTTAAAAGATAATAATATTATATCAAGTAAAGAGCAAATAAATGTTAAAGATAACTTAAACATTCGCCTTAAAGATGGTATAATTAAAGTACAAGTAAAGGAGAAATAAATTATGAATGAAAAAGAAAAAACTTTTGAAAATGCCTTAGAAGATTTAGAAGGAATTGTTAAAGATTTAGAAAATGGTTCAATTGCTTTAGAAGAAGCCATGAACAAATATACATTAGCAATGAATTTAATTAAATTTTGTCAAGAAAAATTAGATAATGCAACAAATCAAGTAAATAAAATATTAAGTGAAAACAAAGAATTAAAAGACTTTGAAGTTAAAGAAGGAGAATAATATGGCCACCTTAGATAAAATAACGCCACGTGATGTTGATTTTGCTAAATGGTATACTGATGTTTGTCTAACGGCAAAATTAGTTAGTTATTCCAATACCAAGGGAAGTATGATAATGTGCCCTAATGGATATGCAATATGGGAAGAAATTCAAAATAATTTAAATCAACGCATTAAAATGACTAATCATGAAAATGTTCAAATGCCTTTATTTATCCCAGAATCACTTCTTAACATTGAAAAAGAACATGTTAAGGGTTTTGCCCCTGAAGTAGCTTGGATAACATACGGGGGTGAAGAAAAATTAGATGAACGTCTTTGTGTAAGACCAACTAGTGAAGTACTATTTTGTGAACATTTTAAAAATATAATTAAATCTTATCGAGATTTACCTAAATTATATAATCAATGGTGCACGATAGTTCGTTGGGAAAAATCAACCCGTCCTTTTTTACGGAGTCGAGAAATACTTTGGCAAGAAGGCCATACCATGCACAGTAGTGAACAAGAAGCTAAAGAAGAAACATTAAGAATGTTAAAAGTATATGAAGACTTTCAAAGAAATGATTTAGCTTTACCAGTTATTGTAGGTAGAAAAACCGAAAAAGAAAAATTTGCTGGAGCTCTTGAAACTTATACTATTGAAGCAATGATGTATGATGGAGTGGCCCTTCAAAATGGAACAAGTCATTATTTTGGCAATCACTTTGCTAAAGCTTTTGATATTAAGTTTTTAGATAAAGACAATACTTATAAAAATCCTTATCAAACAAGTTGGGGGTCATCAACAAGAATGATAGGAGCCGTTATTATGACTCATAGCGATGATAATGGACTCGTTTTACCACCGAAAATTGCTCCAACTAAAGTAATATTTATTCCCATAAGTAATGATGATGAAATAAAAAATGCAATCAATAAAATAAGTGATAAATTAAAAGTAACCTACAAAATAGATGTAAGTGATAAATCACCAGGTTATAAATTTGCCGAAGCAGAAGTATTAGGTATTCCAATACGTGTTGAAGTAGGCATGCGCGATTTAAAAAATAATGAAGTAACACTTGTAAGAAGAGATACTTTAGAAAAAATAAAAGTTAATGTCGATTTAGCTAGTGATAAAATTGAAGAATTATTAGATACAATCCAAAAAGATATGTACAATAGAGCTTTAAAAAGAAGAAATTCAATGTTATATGAGGCAAAAAATTACGAAGAATTTAAATCACTTGCTTTAAAACCAGGTTTTATTAAAATAAATTGGTGTGAAAATGAAGCTTGCGAAGAAAAAATAAAAAATGATTTTGGCTTAAAAAGTAGATGTATTATCGATGAAAAATCAGATGGTAATTGTGCCATTTGCGGAAAAAAAGGAAAAGTCAAAATTTATTTTGGCAAACAATACTAATCTTTTACATAAAGTAAGAGTAGGAGTGAAAATAATGGATAGATATAAAATTGCCAAGCGTGTTAGTTTAAGTGGCTTGTTTGGCAATCTTTTTCTCTTAATAATTAAAAGTATTGTGGGACTATTTAGTAATTCGCATGCTATGATAGCTGATGCTATGAATAGTGCAGGGGATATATTATCTTCATGTTTAACATATTTTGGTAATAAGATAGCTTCTAAGCCTCGAGATGACTTTCATAATATGGGGTATGGTAAAGCAGAGTATATTTTTTCTATTTTTATCGCTATTTCAATGATATATTTAGCAATGAAATTATTTATATCGACAATTAAAGTTATTTTTAATGGCAGTAGCTATAATTATTCAATTTTTCTTGTCATAGTAAGTGGCATAACAATTTTAATTAAATTATTATTATTTATTTATACAAATAAAGTTGCTAAGAAAACCAATAATTTACTAATATTAGCTAATTCAATTGATCATCGCAATGACTTTTTATTGTCAATTGGAACTTTTATTGCCGTTATTATGGCTAAATATCAAATATATTTTGTTGATTCTTTGGTTAGTATAATTATTACTTTTTGGATTTGTTTATCGGGCATAAATATTTTTGTTGAAGCTTATAGAGTTTTAATGGATAGAGCCATTGATAAGGAAAGCGAAAAACAAGTATATAAAATAATCGATAAGTATCCCGAGGTAAAGAAAGTTAATCATTTTAATTCAACAGCTGTAGGATATCAATATCAAGTTAATTTTACAATTTTCGTTGATGGGGAAATGTCAACTTTTGAAAGTCATGAGATAGCTAATAAAATTGAAAAAGAATTGATGAAAATACCTTCTATTTCCTTAGCTGTTATTCATGTTAATCCGATAAAAATTAAAAAAGGCCCTGATAATTCTAATTAATCTTAGAAATTTCATCGCCTTTTTCTAACATAGTTTTAATAAATATCGCATAACCGTTGATAGGTTTATCGACTATGACATGAGTAACCGCACCAATGATTTTATTGTTTTGAACAATAGGGGAACCACTCATGCCTTGAACTATTCCTCCTGATTTAGCAATTAATTCTTCATCAGTTATTTCAAAAGTCATATTTTTAGTGGAATTATAATCTTGAATGGAAGTAATATTTATATCATATGCTTCTTTTTTATTTTCTTTGGTTACAGTATACATAGTTGCTTTACCAAGTTTAATTTCATTATTATCAGCAACTTCTATTAAATCATTATTATTTAATTGTTCTTGCCAAAAACCAAAGATACCGTTTTGCGTATTATCTAAAATGTTACCATAAATATTATCATATTTGAAGGTAGCATTTTTTTCACCAGCCACACCATCAATACTTTTTTTTATGGAAGTTACAGTACTTTCAAATATATTACCGGTTTTAACTTCAACCATCTTTTTAGTTTTACTTTCAATTATTTCATGCCCTAAAGCTCCATATATTTTTGTTGAAGGATCAATATATGTAAGGGTTCCAATTCCTAATATGTTATCTTTGACATAAAGACCAGTTTTATAAATTCCATCAATTTTATTTAAATGCAATGTAACATCAATAAGGCTGTTATCTCTTTTAACCGTTAGTACTACAGCATCATTTACAATATTGTTTTCAATTTGCGTGGTTAATTTATCAATACTATCAACTTCTTCATTAGCTACTTTTAATATTTCATCACCAATTTGTAATTCGGGATTACCTTTTTGTAATTTACCATTTACTTGATAAAAACCAACAATTAAAATTCCTTTAGTTGTAATATTAATGCCTATATTTTCGCCTCCTAGTACAACTTTACTGGCATAGGCATAGACATTTAAAGGAAAAAAACATAATAAAAAACTAATTAATACTTTTTTCATTTAAATCACCTTACCTATAATTATTATGGGTTTTTAGCCAAAAAAAAAGCTGGAAATTAGTGGTTTCCAGTAATTGGTTATTGCAAAGTATAGGCAACAATACTAAGAACAATACCACCTACCATAATAAATAATGTTATCCAGGTAACAATTTGTCTTGTTTTCTTCTTCATTATTGCTCCTTTCGTTACATAAATTTATCATATTTTAAAATAAAAGTAAATATAGTTTTATAGGAGATTACTATTTATGAATAAATTAATTCAATATTATAAAAAGCAAAAATATTTGTCATTATTTATAGCTGTGTTTTCATTAATAGCTCTTGGAATGGGATTTTATATGGGAATTAAAAATAGTAATTTATTGCAAAGTAATTTAATTTATTATAGTAGTAATATTAGTTCTTTTCCCTTTATCTATATTATTTTTCATTTATTTATTCTTTTCTTTTTGATATTTTCAACATTTTTAATCTTAGGTTTAGCATTGTTTTTAATTGTCATTTTTATTGAATTATTTATTATAGGTTTTATAAGTGGGGCTTTTTTTAGGGTGTTTTCCCTAAGTGGTTTTTTCTTTTCTATTTTATATATAATTTTATTGCATGTTCCTTTTATTTTCATTGTTTTAATTATTTTTAAAAAATGCTTATATTTATTTAGACAAATTGGCGGAAGAATTTTTTATAAAAAAGAAAATGATAAGCAAATTTTAAGGGTTTTAAAAACTTGTGGAGTATTTATTATAATATTATTAATTTATGAAGTGTTTATTTATTTTTTTGGCGGTTATATTTTAAAGGTTTTCCATTTTCTTCTTTAAAAGATTTTGTTATAATATACTAAATTGGATGGTGGTAATAAATGCAAGAAAAGGTTATTGTCGGAATGAGTGGGGGAGTTGACTCGGCTGTAAGTGCTTATTTGTTAAAACGCCAAGGTTATATTGTAGAAGGATTATTTATGCGCAACTGGGATGCGATGGTAAACAATGATACCTTAGGTAATCCAACTTTAAATGAAGAAATATGTCCTCAAGAACAAGATTATAATGATGCCAAAAAAACATGTGAAATATTAGATATTCCCTTACACAGAGTTGATTTTGTAAAAGAGTATTGGGATAATGTTTTTACTTATTTTTTGGAAGAATTAAAAAAGGGGAGAACACCTAATCCGGATTTATTATGCAATAAATATATTAAATTTGATGTCTTTAAAAAAGAAGCTTTAAAATTGGGCGCTAAATACATGGCAACAGGACACTATGCAAGAATTGAAAAAAATAAATTATTAAGAGGTGTAGATACTAATAAAGACCAAACCTATTTTTTAGCGCAATTAAGTAATGAGCAGTTAAAAGATGTTTTATTTCCAGTAGGTAATTTAACGAAAGAAGAAGTAAGAAAAATAGCTCTTGATTTGAATTTGAATGTTGCAAATAAAAAAGATTCTACAGGCATTTGTTTTATTGGGGAAAGAAATTTCCAACAATTTTTGAAAAATTATTTACAGCCTAAAGAAGGGGATATAGTTAATGTAGCAACCAAAGAAGTAATAGGTAAACACATGGGCCTTATGAATTATACAATAGGGCAAAGAAAAAATGTTGGTATTAGTGGATATCAAAAAAGACATTATGTCTGTGGGAAAAACGTTTTAAAAAACATTTTATATGTAGCTTTTGAAGATGATGAAAGTTATTTAATAAGTACTTCTTGCCTTTTAGAAAATGTTAATTTTATTAGTTCTGTTCATCCCACTTTTTGTACAGCAAAATTTCGATATCGAAGCAAAGATGTACCAGTAGAGCTGGAATACTTAGATAATAAAGAAATATTAGTAAAATATAAAAATGGGGTTAAAGCCGTAACACCAGGCCAGTTTTGTGTCTTTTATTTAGGCGAAGAATGTCTTGGTAGTGGGGTAATTAAAGAAATCTATAAAGATAATAAAAAACTATGGTATTTATAATTCTTTTAACATTTTACTTGACGTTAAAGTGTTAAGTGAATTATAATATACTTGTAAATATTAGAGAGTAGGAGTATAAATGAAAAGATTAAATGAATTATTACAAGAATTAGGTATTTCTAAAGTGCGTCTTGCTAAATATTTAGGAGTATCCCGCCAAATGGTATACAATTACTTAGAATTAGATGATATTAATAAGTGGCCAAAAGAAAAGAAAATATTATTATTAAAACTTTTGGATATTAATGATGGTGATGAAAAAACTATTAATAGCATAACTGTTACTACAGATTATTTAATGAATGTAGAAAATCGTTTAAATCAAAATTTAAAACCTGGCTTAATGGAAAATTATTTAGATTTGAAAAATTTAAGTAAAGAAGCTCAAACATTATTAAATGATATTGTTTTGCTTGTAAAAGAAAAATTAGAAAATGAAAAAAAAGCCGATGAAAATTATAATGCTTTTGTGTATTTATATCATATGTTACAATCAATGGACAATGTTCCTGAGATAAAATATATTTTTGGTTATATGTCAAAAACCACTGGTTTTACAAAGCCAACTGAGTATAAATTTAATGAAGATAAACAATTTATTTTTGAAGGTATATTATATTCTGCTTTGAATTTATATAACAATGGTGGAGCTTCACGTAGTCGTTTAGTTGAATCGCATCGTCGTTGGGAACAAGAAATAGCTCAAAAAAGTGAAGATAAATTAAGTAGGACACAACAACTTAATACTTTAAAAATTCAAGCTTTAAAAGAATTAGGTTATGACCAAATAACAACTGAAAATGCTAGTGAATTAATTGAAAAAATAGCAGAAATTGAATCAAGAAAAGTGTAGTAGGGGTATCTCCCCTATTTTTGTTTATTTTTAAAATACACCCCTACTTTAATGAATTTGATTAACATGGGTAATTATCCGTTAATTATGAATTCGATGCAAATTAGAGTTTTTAAATTTAATATAAAATGATATATTGGTCATGAAATATTTAATCGATGCAAATTACAGATGTTTGAAAATTTAAATTCATATGGATAATTATCTATAAAAAATAATTTCAATGCAAATTACAATATATAAATATTTGTAATTTAATAAGTTTTAGTTAATGAATAATTAGATAGTGATTAATATATTTGTATTATTTTAATTTAAATAATTTATATTTAATATATAGGATATAATATGTAATAAATGCTTATAAATATCGTTATACATAAAAATAACATAATAGATATTATGTAAACTAGCATTTATATTTTATTAAAAAAGATAGTAATTAATTAATAACAATACTACTCCAGATATTATCCCAATTAATATATATTTGTCTTCATGATATTTTTTAGCTTTAGGTAATAAATCATGAATTGATAATGTTATCATAATTCCTGATACTAATAACAAAATAAATCCAATTAAAGAATCTGTAATATATTTACTTAAAAATAAATATGCAATTAAAGCCCCGATTGGTTCAGCTAAACCAGATATAAAAGTCATTTTAAAGGCCTTTTTTTTGCTTTTTGTAGCGTAATATATAGGTATAGCGATACTTATCCCCTCAGGAATATTATGAAACATTATAGCAAGACTTAATTTTAAACCTAAATTTATATTTTGATAGGAACTTAGGAATGTTACTATCCCCTCTGGCATATTATGAAGCATTAAAGCAAGCATTGATAATATTCCTAGGCGATATAAATCATCATAGGAAGTATTGATTTTTTGGTTAATTTTTAAAATTAATATGACACCAATAATAAAGAAAAATAAAGAAACAATAATACCTTTAACAAGTTTAAATTCACTTAATATGGCAAAAGTTGCTTCTGGTATAAGTTCACTAATTGATATACCAATCATTATAGTTAAAGAAAAAGCTAATGATAAAGCAATAAATTTATTAATATATTTATTTGGAATTTTAAATAAGATAATACATGCGCCAACAACAGTTGATAAACCAGCAATTAAAGAGATTAAAAGTGATATTATTATTCTCAAAAGCCCTCACCTATTTAAATATATGAAATTTTTTAGGGTTTATTATTTTTTCTTGAAATAGGATTTCGTTTTAAATATTCATGGTCAGTTAAAATACCTAATTTTAATAAATCTTCATCTGGTAATGAATATATATAATCAGTATCAAATTGATGATAAACTTCTTTTACTCCCCCACTTATATAGGCTTCATTTATTTTCGCATCATAAAAAGGCTTTGCTTTGATTTCATCTAAATAAGTAATTTCTTTTAGTTTTTGTTGTTCATATTCATGGTCATTGTTTATCATAAAAGCCTCATAAGAAGTATAATATTCATTATCATCTAAATCGAAGATATAGCCATTAAAAGGAACATTTAAATCAAAATTAGGAACATTTGCTCTTGTTAAATCATGATCATAATATTTAATATAAGAGGTCATAAACTTTCGAAAATCTGAATAATTACCAAGTTTTTCTTTAAATTTATAATAATAAAAAAGGTAATTAAAGTTGTCTAGTTTTTTAAAATATTCTTTAAGTTTAAAGGGCATGATAGATTCTTTACTAATTAAATATTTTTTTAATTTACCATCGGATAAAGATTTAGTTAGTAATAAATTTAAATAGCTATCATCAATAACCATTGGTGTTACTGTTTTATTAACTGTATCATTTAATTTAATTAAAATGTTTTTTTGAATAGTTAAGTTTAAACGTTCTTGATTTTGTTTAAATAAAACATCATGAAAATTGATAATATATTCGTTATTACTATCTTTTTTTACTTCAACAATAAATAAATCATTGTTACTTAAATCTTTTGCATATCCCAAACTATTAATGAATTCAGATTTCGTTTTATTAAAAGTCATATTGTCTATTTGTACAATATCATTATATTTAGTATGGGAAATTAAATTCATTTTACCATTAAAAAAATACATTAAATAATACTTTTTCATTTCATCATTCCTTGATGTTTATTTTACTAAAAATACCAAACATTGGCAATGAAAATTAAGTATGATATTAAAAAAACATCTCATAATACTATTGGGAGGTAAAAATTATGAAAAGAAATGAAAGTCGTAATGAAAACCGTTCTTCAAATAATCAAAGAAGAAACGAAAATTCTAGAAAAAACGAAAGTTCTAGAAAAAATGAAAATTCTAGAAGAAATGAAAGTTCTAGAAATGAAGAAAACAAAAATAATCGTACTTGTTAATTATAAAGAAGGAATGACATTAATTCCTTCTTTTTATGCTCTTGGATGACATTCATTGTATTCTTTTTTAATTTTTTCTTGGGATAAATGGGTATATATTTGAGTAGTCGATATGTCACTATGGCCTAAAAATTCTTGAATAACTCTTAAATCAGCACCATTTTCTAGTAAGTGGGTAGCAAAAGAATGTCTAAGGGTATGAGGGCTTATTGTTTTTTTTATGTTAGCTTTAGTCGCACATTGTTTTAATATTTTAAAATAACCTTGTCTTGATATTCCTGTTCCTAAGTTATTTAAAAAAACATAGTCACAATTTTTCCCTTTTTTTATTAAATTTTTTCGATAGTCATTTATATATTTTAACAGAAATTTTTTACTAGTTTGATTATAAGGAACAATTCTTTCTTTACTCCCCTTCCCTATTATTCTTAATATTTCGTTTTGATAATCAATATCTTGTAATTTTAAATGAGTTAATTCACTTACTCTTAAACCGCAAGCATAATTTAATTCTAACATAGCTTTAGTTCGATAATCATAAGCGTTATTTAAAGGAATATCTAATAATCTATCTATTTCCTCATAATTTAAAATATCAGGTAAATGCTTGGTTAATTTGGGCATAAAAATATTTTCACAAGGATTTTTATTTAGATAACCTTCTTTTATACAAAATAAATAAAAATTATTTAATACTGTTATATAATGGGCTTTAGTTGTTGATTGATAATGTTTATCATCCAAGTATTTTAAAAATTGGTTTATGTCACAGGAAGTGTATGTTAAAGGACTTTTATTGTGAAAAAAATCTATGATTGTCATTAATTCTTCTTGATAGGAATTTTGGGTGTTTTCACTTAATTTTTTTTCATATTTTAAGTGTTCAAAATATCTTATAATGGCTTTTTCATTCATTATTATCACTCTCTTTTTAGTATATAAAACTATTTGAAAATTGTCAAACACATGTTCTTTTGTTATAATATTGTTGGAGGAAGAAAAATGGAAAATTTAGCAAATAAAATGCGTCCTAATAAGTTAAGTGATATTATTGGGCAAGACCATTTAGTTTTAAAAGGAAAAGTATTATATGAACTTGTTATGAATAAACATTTATTTTCAATGATTTTATATGGTAAACCAGGAATAGGAAAAACAAGTATTGCTAATGCTATTGTAAATGAACTTAATGTTCCCTATCGTTTTATGAATGCAACCATCAATAAAAAAGAAGATTTTTTAATGGCTATTGAGGAAGCCAAAATGAATGGTGAAGAAATATTAGTTATTGATGAAATACATCGCATGAATAAAGATAAACAAGATATATTATTACCATATATTGAAAGTGGCTTAATAACTTTAATTGGTCTTACTACCTCTAATCCTTATTACTCTATTAATCCGGCAATTAGAAGCCGAGTTCAATTATATGAATTGCATGAATTAGGGTTTGACGATATTTTAAAGGGTGTTAAAAAAGCTTGTCAATTTTTAGAAGGAATAGATATTGATAATGAAGCTTTAAAATATCTTATAGAATCAAGTTCCGGCGATTTAAGAAATGCGATTTCCCTTTTAGAGGTAGCTTATTATAGTAGTGAAAATCATCATATAACCCTTTCAGTATTAAAAAATATAGGCGCAAAACCAATTTTTTTCCATGACAAAGATGGTGATGGACATTTCGATGTGTTATCAGCTTTACAAAAATCAATTCGTGGAAGTGATGTTGATGCTTCCCTTCATTATTTAGCTAGATTGGTTAGTGCGGGTGATTTAGATATAATATATAGAAGATTAAGTGTTATTTGTTATGAAGATATTGGTCTAGCTAACCCTTCATTAGGACCTAAATTAATGGCTGCGATTAATGCCGCTAATTTAGTTGGGTTACCAGAAGCAAGAATTCCTTTAGGAACAATTGTTACGGAAATGGCTTTATCTCCTAAGTCTAATTCAGCACACCTCGCTTTTGATGAAGCTTTAAACGATATTAAAAAAGGAAGCACAGGTAATGTTCCCGATAATATAAAAACTACATCTAAAACTTATTTATATCCCCATAATTATCCCCATAGTTATGTTAAACAAAATTATATGCCAAGTGGTTTAATAGGCAAAAAATACTATCAACCCAAAAATAATAAATATGAAATGAATTTATATAAACTATATCAAGAAATGCGAGGCGAAAAATAATGAATATTACTTTAATAGGCTGTGGTGTATATAGTATGTCTATAGCAAAATTATTAAGTTACAATACCCATAATCATTTAAAAATGTGGGTCCATGATGAGAATTTAATACCGACTTTGAAAAAAAATTTAAATATTTCATATACTAATTCTTTTAAAGATGCCCTAATTAATGCTGATATCGTATTTCTTTTAATTTCATCTTCTTTTTATGAACAAACAATAGATAATTTAAAAGACGATATTGATGATAAAACCATTATTTATATTGGGACAAAGGGAATGGTTAAAAATAATTTTTTACTTTCTTATACTAAAAAGGAATTATCTAATCAAATTTATTTTTTTTCAGGTCCGACGATTGCTAGTGATATAAATAAGGCTAAAAAAGCTTTCTTTAGCCTATCTAGTGATGATATGGGTATATTTAACAATTTGTTTTTGAATAGGGCAATTGTTGATATAGCAAGCAGTGAATTAAATTTACAATTTATGAGTATTTATAAAAATATTATTGCTCTTGCATCAGGCATCATTTGGCAATTAACTAATTCTTATTCAACGGTTATTTCTTTTTTAGTTAAAGCCTTACAAGAAAGCCTTAAAGTAACTAAGGAAAAAAGTTTTTCTTATGGAGAGTTAGGAGATTATTTTTTAACGGCTTCCTCTAGCAAATCTCGTAATTACACCTATGGTACGCTTCTTGTTAAAAATTCTAAAGAAGCAAAAACGTTTTTAGAAAAGAATACTGTTGAAGGTTGGCAAATGTTTAATAATTTAAAAGAATATTTACAATTACATAATTATGAATTAATCATTATTAATTTATTAGATGAAGTCTTAAATAAACAAAAAAAGCCAGATATTATTTTATCTTATTTAGAAAAATAATAACTAGCTTTTTTTAATAGCGTCATTGATAACATAACTAGCTAAATAAGCTCCAGCTATCATTGGTATTGGACAAATTGTACCTAATTCTTTTTGTTTTTTACTTAATTCACTACTCCATACAACTTTTACTTTATGGTATTTTTTATCTAAATTAGCACGTAATTTTTTGGCAATGGGGTCATTATAAGTTTTATTAAGCGTAGTTATTTCAAAAAGATGAGGATTTAACTTATTTGCGGTACCCATACAACTAATTAAATTTAATTTTTTTTCATGGGCTAAAATAATAAGTTTGGTTTTAACTTTTATATCATCACAAGCATCAATTATATAATCATAGTTATTTTTTAATAATTCTTCGATATTAAATGGTGTTAATTTTTCATCAAGGGCAGTGATGTTTACGTTTTTTAAAATAGATTTGGCATGCTTTTTGGCTTCCTCAACTTTTTTTTCACCAATATTATTTATATTAGCAAGGATTTGTCGATTTAAATTTGATAGTTCAAATACATCATAATCAACTACAGTGATGTTTTTAATACCACTTCTAATTAAACATTCTAAAGCATATCCCCCTACTCCGCCAAGCCCAATTAATAAAACATTTAAATCAGTTAATTTGGCAAGGGGAATTAAATATTCTAATCTCTCAAACATTTTTTCCTCCCATAAAAAAACCAAAAGTAAGCAAGTGTGATAAAATCCCGCTCATCAGCAGGTGGGCATCTCATCTATATTTTAGGATCCTAATTCACTTAATGGATTAGTCTTCTACACCGTATAGAGTTCTGACTCCCAAGTATCACCATAGTCGGTTTTATGCAAATCTTACTTATCTTCTGGTAATTTAATTATATCATCAACTTTTTTATTTAACAAGGACTAATTTAAAAGCCAGGATTAATAAATTTAGGAATATTATTACTTTGGTTGTTTAATGGGTCTGTTTGGAAATTTAAAGTTGGATTTGAACTACTACTTACTTCTGTTTCATTTTGATTATTATTTGGTTGATTGATATCAATATTTTCGATTGGTGAAGGATTATTTTGAGTATTTATTGGAGGATTAGTCACCTCACTATTAACGGCAAATTTATTTTCCATAGTCCAACATTTAGATACATTACAGTTTGATGAATATGGAGGTGGATCGGGCATATTCATGCGAACAATCATTGGTATTTTAAAAGCCCCACCAAAGGCTACACAGTTACCAGGTTGCAATGTTTTTTGTTTTTCAATAACATCACTGGAAATATTTGGTAACATTTCTTCAATATATTTTAAATCTTTAGGGTGAGTCATTTTAAAGATTAAGAAATTTGATACTTGAGCAATAACAGTATCGCTTATTTCAACAGGTCTTTGCGAAATTATTCCTAAAATAGCTCCGTATTTACGACCTTCTTTGGCTATTCTATCAAATATATTATATCCAAGTAAGAAAGTATCATTATCTTTTTGAATGTAACGGTGAGCTTCTTCTAAAATTAGATGACATGGTAAGCTAGCACGGTCTTTTAAACTTTTGGTGTATTCAAAAATAATACGACATATTATTTTAACTATTACTTTAGCATAAACATCATCAACATCTTCTAAGTTAATATTTATTATTTGGGCTTTTTGATTATTATCCATAATTAAACTTTTAACAAATTCTTCTTTAGTTGTATAACCATTATTAGTAAAATAATTACCTACTTTAGTATTTAAAATGGTACTAATTCGAACTTTTAAGATAATAGCATCATCATATACTTTAGTGTTGTTTTGAAAGCCTTCACTTATTAATGTAAATTCTAAGGCTTTAGAAAAATCAAGCATAGAATAAGAGTATATTTCCGGTTCTTTCATTTCTTCTAAAGCATCATTAACATGTTTTAAAATATAATCGGTTATTAATACTGATTCACCAAAATTACCATTGGAATCTATTTCAAAGCATTCAGAAAAACTTCTTGTATAACCAAGACCAGCGATTTTAGAATCAAAGTTAAAATCAGGGGTATGACAGGTTTCAATGATTGTAAATATTTCATTTTTTTTATGAGCAGTTGTTTGATTACTAAATAAAATGGCTAGTAAGGCTTTAGCAATTAAATGATTTTTATATTCTTCACTTTCTTTAGTATTTTGACTAAATATTTTGGCAAGACGAATGGTTCTTTCAATGATGGGAAGTTGACTATGAGAACTAGCCTGTAATAAAAGGGCCATATCATCTAAATTTAATAAACTAACAGGTATTTCAAGGGGAACATCCGTTTCATCTTGAATATGGCTAGTTATAAATTTATAGTGATATTCAGGATTATATTTATTAATGCTTGAAAAAGCATTTTTGTATTCACCATAGGCATCAAATAAAAACATATTAGCATTTTTTTGAACTAAATCTTGATTTTGAAAGACATTTTGAATAATTCTTGATACCCCATGCGTTTTACCAGCTCCGGAATTACCACAGATAAAAAAATGGTTTGAGAAAAAATCATTAATAGATGGATATACTATATAGTTTTTATATATCGCACTTTTGCCTAATTCAAAGGAAGTATCACTTTTGGCACCAATCAATTTCTGCAATTCTTTTTCATTAATAATTCTAATTTTACTAGATAAAAGAGGTTTTCTAATAACACCATTGACATAACGGTCATCTATATACTCTCCTAAAAAATTGATTTTAATTTCTTCAGGATTTATTTCAGATATTTCCCCTAATATTCTTTGGTTTGGAGCTTCAAATATAACATGAACATTCATTAAATCGGTAGTTTCATTTGAACTTAAGGTGTTTTCTACATGAGCTACTGATTCACTTATAAATTTAATTTTACCAAACATCTAATCACACCCTATTCCTAATTAAATTGTAACAAAATTTTGATTAAAAGTCATTAATTATTTTTCCACTCAAAAATATAATCATTTATTTGTACTTCATCACCATTTTGGGCCCCTAATTTTTCTAATTCTTCATCTATACCCATTCCTTTTAATTTTCTTGCAAATCTAATAACTGCTTCTTCTTCATCAAATCTGGTCATAGCAAATAATTTTTCAATGTCTTTTCCTTTTATAACCCAAATATCATCTTCCTTAGTAATGGTATATGGTTTTTCTTTTTTAAAACGATAAATTATGGTTTGTTCATAATCATCTTCATTATAAAGATTTTCGGTTTCTATTTCATCTAGTGTTTGTTTTAATTTTAACATAAGTTTATCTAAGCCTTTTTTTTGAATAGCGGATATTGGAATTATTTCTTTATCTGGATAGCGGGAAGTAAATTTTTCTAAGTTTTCTTTCGCCCCAGGTATATCCATTTTATTTGCAATGATAATTTCTTTTTTATTAGCTAATGAATTACTATAGGCCTTGATTTCATTTCGAATTGTCTCATAGTCTTCAACAGGATTTCTTTCTTCTAGGCCAGACATGTCAATTACATGGGCTAAAATGCGAGTTCTACTAGCATGTTTTAAAAATTTATCACCTAGGCCAATTCCTTTAGATGCTCCTTTTATCATTCCTGGTAAATCAGCTAATACAAAAGTACTATTATCTTTTAGGCTTACAACCCCTAAATTAGGATTTAGGGTGGTAAAATGATAAGCTCCAATTTTGGCTTTGGCATCACTAACAGCGTTTAAAATTGATGATTTTCCAACACTAGGCATGCCAACTAGGCCAACATCTGCTAGGACCTTTAATTCACATTTTATATATCTAATTTCCCCTGGTTCGCCTAATTCAGAAAAAGTTGGAGCAGGTTTTTCATGAGTAGCAAAAGCAGTGTTTCCTCTTCCCCCTCTTCCTCCATGGGCTATTAAAACTTCTTCTTTGTCTTTGGTTAAATCCGCTAATACTAAATTAGTATCACAATCAAAGATAGTCGTGCCAAGAGGGACTTTAACATAGATATTTTCAGCTTTGGCCCCAGTTTTATTTTTACCTTTGCCATTTTCCCCTTTCATAGCTTTGATAATTTTATGATATTTTAAATCAACAAGGGTTTTGAGACCTTTTTCTGCAACGAAGATGATGTCACCACCTTTGCCACCACTACCGCCATCTGGTCCTCCCATAGGTATATATTTTTCTCTTCGAAATGATGTACACCCATCGCCCCCTTTACCGGCAATAAGTTTAAGTTTAACTTCATCTTGAAACATAAAAAAGCCTCCTTTTTATGTATAAATTATAACATAAGAGGCCAAGTTAAAAAAGTTATTTTAAGTTCTTCTTTGTAAGATATTGTTGTAAAATTTATTACATATTTATTTTTATGAAAATACTAAAAAAGAATAGCTTAACTATTCTAATTAAAAGATACACCATTCCATGATGAATGAACATTTTTATCTGGTTTGTTTGCGGGACAATCTCTAAACATATTTGTTGTTTTAGCTCCATCTTTATGAATAAAATTTGAACCATATGTAATTTTCGTTAATTTACTTGCCCCGTCAAACATATAACCCATATCTGTTACACTACTTGTATTAAAACTACTTAAATCTAATTCTTGGAGATTACTCATGTAATAAAACATATCTTCCATAGTTGTTACACCACGAGTATCTAGATTTTTAATTTTTTCTATTTGAGTTACTTTTGCAAAACTTTTAAATAAATTTGAACTATCACTATTTAATTTTATTCCTCCTTCTCCTTGTAAATAACCGGTACAATTGGTATCTCCTGTATCACATACAACATAACTTTCTATACTACTATCTTTTTTTTCGCTTTCATCAAATGGGCCATGTACTACTTGTCCTTCACTTCCTGTTTTTTTACTTTTATTTGCTTCTATTACTATTTTTGTTATTTTATCTTTATATCCCCACATTCCTTTTGTATCAGTTGAAGAAATTGTTCTTATTGTATTTAATGTTCCATTATATGAAAAGTATAAATTGCATTTAGTTTTTGTTGTAGTTAAATTTCTAATGTTAGGGTCCCATTCATTTGCATCCCAATTTATTGTGGCTCCATTATCACAAAAGCTGTCGTTTGCATTAAAAACATAATCACTATCTTTGCTAGGCATGGTTCCAACTTCTTCATCATTTTGATAAAAAGCAAATATTATATCGCCACTTCCTTCGTAAATAAAATTTCCTTCCATCACTTTAAAACTTTTATTTTCTTTGAAGCTTGCAAATGAGCTACCTAATATTATTCCACCAATTAATAAACCGATAGCTATTAATATTATTATTACTTTCTTACTATCCTTTTTATCTTTAAATTGACTTAATTTCATAAATACCAACCCTATTCTTAGTATTTATTTTACATTAATACCCTCCCCTCGTGTCAATGTTTTTTGGCATGAAAAAAGTACAATGTTTAATAGTAATTGTACTTTTAATTATGCTTCGTAAACGCTTACTTTCTTTTTATCTCTTCCAAGTCTTTCATAACGAACAATTCCAGAAATTTTAGCAAATAAAGTATGATCTTTTCCCATACCAACATTAGTTCCTGGATAAATTTTTGTTCCTCTTTGGCGATATAAAATACTTCCAGCAGATACATTTTGTCCATCACTAGCTTTAGCTCCTAATCTTCGACCAATAGAGTCACGACCGTTTTGAGTAGAAGTTTGAGCTTTTTTATGGGCAAATAATTGAAGATTTAAAAACATCATTTTATTCATTAGTTTCACCCTCTCTAATTATAATATTTTTTTGATATTGATTAGCTAATTGTTTTAATAAATCAGACATGTTATTTAATAAAATATTAACTATTTTGTCATTTATAAGAACTTGTACTTTTACATTGGGTTTCATATCATATTTTAATGCTTTATCATTATATTTTAAGATAGCATTAACAGTTGTAATTAATATACTTGATACTCCAGCACAGACAATGTCTTTACCATAATCAGCATATAAAGCATGTCCTGTAAAAGTAATTTCTTTTATTTCATCATTTTTTTTAATAATATTTATTTTAATCATTATTTCACAATTTTCTTAACAACTAATTTTGTATATGGTTGTCTATGACCTTGTTTTTTACGATATTTTTTCTTTGGACGATATTTAAAAACAATAATTTTCTTTTGTTTTCCATGTTTTTCAACTTCGCAAATAACTTTGGCATTTTTTACAGTTGGATTACCGGCTTTACCATCAACATATAAAACTTCATCAAATGTAATTTCACTATGAGGTTCACCTTGAAGTTTTTCAACATATATAACGTCTCCTTCTGTTACATAATATTGTTTACCGCCAGTTACAAATATAGCTTTCATTTCTTACCTCCTTTAATTTTTAAGACGCGCCTTGAAGGTACTAATAAATAGTTTAAAACCTTTTTCGTGCGGTTTTATAAAAGCTAATGTTTATAAAACATAATAAATTCTACCAAATAAGTGTATGTTTGTCAATCTTTAAAGTACTGTTTTAATAAAGCTTTCTCATGAAAAAAACGATTTTTATATTTAAAAAAATGAAGAGTATTTTTTTTTAATAATTCAATATTTAAAACCTGTTCATTATTAATTTTTTTATAAGGGTATTGATGTAAATATCTTTCTAATAAAAATCTTTGTCTTAAATATTTTTGCTGTTTTAAAAGAGTTAAAAATTGAAACAATAAAAAAAGACACATCAAATAATTTTTATAAGAGAAAATAATATTATAAATAAGGAAAATAATATAAGTAAGAAAACTAATCAGACAAGTTAATTTTAAACATTTTATATAGGGGAAAAATTTTTCTAATATGGCTGTTATTATTTTTAAACCATCTAAAGGATATATAGGTAAAAGATTAAAGATAATGATAACACTATTATATGTTATAAGTAAGTTGTAGTTATAATTACTTATATAGCCTAAATGATGAAGATAATATAGTATACCGGCTAAAATAATTTGACTTGTAATTCCCCCAATACTAATTAATAATTCATGATTTATGGAAGAATTAAGTGGTTTACTTATTTTGGTAATACCCCCAAAGGGATAAAATTCAATTTTTTTAATTTTATATTTTAAAAGTTTAATAATTAATACATGACCCATTTCATGAATAAAAACAATGAAAAAGGCAAAAAATAAGGGTTTAAAATAACCACATAAAAAAGAAAGTAAGAAAAAAAGATAAGTTAAATAATTAACTTTTATTTTGGTTAAGATAATCTTCATAACTTACTTTATTCCCCTCTTTATAAAAGACATTATAATAATAATTATCTAGACAATTACCAAGGATAGTTCCTTTTTCAACATAATCATATAAATTAACATTTACATCAGTTATATTTCCATACCAAATATCTATTCCATCAATTCCTTGAATAATAGCTGTTTTGCCATAGCCTTCTTTTTCATCTAAATAAACAATAATACCACTAGCTAAAGCTTCAATAGGACTATTTTTAGTTTTACTTATTTTATAGCCGTCTAAGTAATCTTGTATTTGCGCTAAACTTGTGTTTTCACTACTAACACTTTCTTCATAATTAAGATTTGCACTAGGAAAAATATTCCCAAAGTTTTTATTATACCAATCATTTATTTTAGCAAAAGTCATATTATTTAAAAAAACATTTTGATAAAACCAATCTTTATTTTTACTATCAATATGAATAAAAATGGCACAGCTTAATATTAAAATAATACTTAAAAGTATTTTAGAAAAAGTTTTGCTTAACCAGTTATTATTTTGTTTAGTGTTATCAATTTCTGTATACATCCGGTTTTTATGACGTCGTTTTATATTTATTAATTCATCCATATTTATTCACCCTAATAATGTGTATGAAAAAAGAACAAAAATTATGATTTTCGAAATTCAAAGGTTTTCTTTTTAAATTTATAAAAGAAACAAGACGTTATAATATTTATAAGATAGCTAGGCCATAAAGTGATTAATAAAGAAAAATTACTAGTAATTAAACTATAAAATAAAAAGATAAAAAGAAGATTAAATAAACTTTTAATAATATAAATAATAATATTATTACTACACTTTGCTTTGCGATTAATAATATATAAGATAATAAATAAAATAGTATTTATTAATGGTAAGTGGTATAAAAAGATATCAAAAAAAAGGCCAAAAAAGAGAATGTATTTTAATTCTTCTTTTTTTATATCAGTAAAAAAATTAGCATACAAAAAATTAAAATATGGCATTTTTATCGCTTCCTTACATAAACATAGTTAATATTTTTAAAATCTACGATGGGAGTAACTGTTAATTCAAGACTTAAAAAATTGTTTTCTTCTTTTATTTGACTAATGGTTCCAATCGGAATATTTTCCGGTAATTGACCATAATCACTGGTTACAACTAATGTATCTAAATCAATTTTTTCTTTACTAGTTATGTTTTTAATTTTTAATTCGTTATTATTACATTCTAATATGCCATAGACATTACCAATTTTAACTGATATTTTAACATCTTGATTATAAAGTAATTTGACTGTTGAGTAATTATCAAAAACATCAGATACAATTCCAATTAAACCATCATTATTGTATACAGCACTTTCTTTTTCAATGGTATCTTTACCTTTTAAAATGGTCATTGTATTAAAAAAAACTAAAGGGTCTCTAAGTATTACTTTACTAATAGTTCCCTCTTCGTTTATATTTTTAAAATCAATTAATTGTTCGTATTCTTTTTTTAAATTTTCATATTCGGTATTTATAAGAGCCTTAGTATTTAAATTACTGTCTTTATTAATTAAAAAGGATGCGATTAAATCTTTTGATAAATATAAACATATAATAGCGACTAATATAAATAACCAAGATTTATTTTTGAACATTACTCTTCTCCTTTCTTAAAAATTCATAAAAACTATAATAAGTATCTTTACCAAAGATTAAATGATCTATCAAAGGTATTTCTAATAAGGAACCTATTTTTTGAAAGTTTTTAGTTAAACTAATGTCTTCTTTGCTTGGTATGGGATTACCACTAGGATGATTATGAACAATAATTATTTTTGAAGCATCATATAATATAGCTTCTTTAAAAACACTTTTTGGTTCCACAATACTTTGATTACTAGAACCAATAAACATTATTTTATAGTCAATTACTTCTAGGCGAATATTTAAGAAAATGGTTAAAAATTTTTCTTGGGTCGTATTATAAAATAAATTTTTAAACTCATTATATACATCCTCGGATTTATCAATTTTAATTTTATTTTTATAGGGAGGAAAATTAAGTCGATAGCCAAGTTCTAAAGCACTTAATAAAGTTATAGCTTTAACTTGTCCAACGCCTTTTATTTTGGCTAATTGATTTATTTTACTATTTTTAATACCTTTTAAGTTTTCCATTTGATTTAATATATCAATGGCTAATTCTTTGGCATTTTTCTCTTTGGTACCAGTTCGTAATAAAATAGCTAATAATTCTGAAGTAGTTAAGTTTTCAATTCCTATTTTTTGAGCTTTTTCCCGAGGTTTTTCTTCAGTTGGTAAATCTTTTATTTTATAACTCATTTTGTAATCCTTTCTTGTAATTTTTCTAATAATTTTTGATTTAATTGTTTTAAGGTGTCTAAATCATTAGTTTGGTTAAGAGCTTGTTCATAATAAGATAAATCTTTTTTTAAGTTAGTTTTAAGGCTTAATTGTTTTTGATAATAGTCGATATTTTCATTTTGCAGTAAGTATTCAATTTTTTCTTTAGAAGTAGTTGATGGTGCTACTGCGGCGATAACTAAAAATTGATTATTATCATTAATAATGATAGACCCATTTAGTTTTTCAGCATTTGCTAGGGCATTAGAATAATTGTTATAGATACCAGTTTGATAAGCATAAATAGTTGTTAAATTTTCATAGCTCATAAATTTTTTATAAGTAATATAGGCCATTGCCCCACCTAGGAAAATAGCTATAAAAAGGGATAATAATTTCTTTTTCATAATAATCACTTTTTAAGTGTAACATGCAAAGGAAAAGAAAATTGTCGAATTATATTTCTTCTTTAGTAATAATGTATATTTTTTTTTGCTTATAAAAAGCATAAAAGATACTTTTGATATTTAATTGTTTTTGTTGTAATTCATTATTTAACCAAGAAACATTTTTACCTATTACTTCTAAAGTTTTATTATTTATCTCACCATCTAGTATAAGGGGCATAGGATACTCACTTTCATTTTTACTATCATATTTAAAAACAGATAAATTACCATTTGGTTCTAAAAAAGCATACTCTACTTCTAATATATTTTTAATATTTTGACCGCGTAGATTAATTAATAAATCATCCATGCTATAACGTTGTTTAACCATTTCTTGGTAATTTAATTTTCCTTTGCATATAATTAGTGATGTTTTACCACTGACGAAAGAACGAAATTTACGAGATTTAATGGATAAATAAGCTAAAGATATTTCAACTATTCCTAATAAAGATAAAGGAATAATAGTTAACCAAATTGATTTACTACTATCCTCAATTGATATGGCCGCTAGTTCAGCCATTAAAATAGAAATAATTAAATCAATAACCCCTAATTGCGCTATTTCTCTTTTTCCCATTATTCGATATAGAAAAACAATGAAAAAATAAAAAATAATTGTTCTTGTTGCTATATGAATTAATTCTTGCATAATATCACCATCTTTATTATGGTAAGTATTCTATTTTTTTAAACATTACCATATTATTTTATAGGTGATATTATGAATATTTTAAAAAAATATGGTAAATCGTTACTTTTTTTAATAATTTGTTTGTTAGTCATTTCGCTATTATTTTCTTTATTTAATTTAATGGGATTATTAAATACCACCATTCTTGATAATTTATCAATGGTTATTATGATTATAATCTTTGGTTTGATTGGGTATCAATATGGTAAGAAAGCTTTAAAAAATGGTTATTTAGAAGGATTAAAAATTGGCATATGTTTCATTTTCTTTTTGATTTTAATTAATACTTTATTTTGTTATAGTCGCCTTGGTTTTGAACGAATTATTTATTATGTTGTTTTAATATTAACAAGTATTTTTTCTTCAATGATTGGTATTAATAGAAAAAAATAAAAGAGTATTAAATTATAATAAATTTATATACTCCATTATCATTGATAACATAACTATTAAGATTATAATAAGTT
>CANQPR010000001.1 GCA_947625715.1 uncultured Bacilli bacterium | reverse complement strand
AAGCCTTTAGTTTAATTTTTATTTCTTATTTAGTTATTTTTGATGGCTTTTTTTGTTTGACACTCATTATTTTTTTTACAATTTTTTGACGTGGCTGTGAATAGTAACTAAAAAAACAATGTAGAAAATACTACACTGTTATTTTTTAGATTTCTTTTTTGTTTGATTTGTTTTCTTTTTAGGAGCTGGTTTTTTAACAACTTTTTTTGCTTCTTTTTCTTCTTGTTTTGGTTCTTCAGCTTTAATTTCTTCTTTTGTTTCTTCTTCTAAATTTACTTCACTAGCTACATAATCATCAGAATCTTTTCTTGCAAAGAATATTGCACCACCAACAATTATGACACCAGCAAATAAAATTATAATAGGAATTGTTGAATTGGAAACTTTTTCATCTTCATATAAAAGTTCTCCATCATTTCCAACAATATCTGCAATTGGACTAGTAAAATCTTCTAATTCATAAGTATCTTTTATAGCATTTTTGATTTCATCATCACTACTAGATCCATATCCACTGTAAGACTTATCACCAATTATAAAATATGGTACGCCATCAGCTTCATCACCCATATGTTCTGCTACTTCATTAAATAAATTTGAATATTCGCTATATTTTACAACATCAAAATTTCGAATTTCAAATAAATCTTTATATTCAGCATTACCTTTTAAATCTTTTAAGAAAGCTTTAAGATCTTGGCAATGAGGACAAGATTCTCTTGAAAACAAATAAATTGTTACTTTTTCTTTTGCCATAGCTTTTGGAGTAGTTATTGCAAACCAACTAAGAAGGATTAATAACAAACCAATTATCTTTTTTTTCATAACTATACACCTCTAACCCGTATTATAGCAAAAAATAGCATAAAATACTAGTAATAATGCATATTTTATACTTTTATGGCTTAAAATATAATTATGAAAAAAATATTTTTTATAATGATTCTAATTATGGTAAGCTTTCATATTTCTTCTAATTATACAACTAATGCTTTAGATAAAACCGAGGTTTATGAAAATGTTAATAGTAAAAAAGTATCCAAAATTGTTATTGGCGATGATGCTTATATAAAAAGCACTTATTATAATGTTGATGATGAGGCTATAAAACAAGAAAAATCTTTATTATTTTATAAAAATACGTACTATCCTAATAAAGGTATTTTATATGAAAGTGAGGCTTCCTTCTCTTTAGTAGCGCCCCTAAATGGAAAAATAATAAGTTATGAAAATGAAGTTATGACTTTTGAAATTAATAATGATGTTTATTGTAAATTTTATGGCATTGTAGATTTGCAATATAAAGTGGGCGATATAGTAAAACAAGATTATATATTAGGAAATGCTTTAGAACAAGAAAAAGGAAAATATGAAACATTATTTTTGGTCTTTAAAAATAATAGTGATTATAACCCTACTTTGTTTTTTAATGATACAATAGATAAATACAAATAAAAAAGATCGAAAAGATCTTTATAAGTATTCCAATATAGCAACATTTTTTTCAAGTTTTTCAATTAAATCTTCACGATCATATTTATTGAATATTTGAATAAAATTACTATTATCCATTAAGAATATTTCATAATATTGAGTAAATACTTTTTTTATGTTAGTTATTCCAGTTTCTTTTAAATATTCTAAATTAGTTTTAACTAATTTTTCATTTTCTTCTAAAGCTTCTAACATTGGTAATGATATTTCATCTTGGAAGCGAAGAATTTCCTCTTCAGTAAAATCGTAATTTTTTAAATAATATAAATTAATATTAAAATCATTATTTTGACTAGCAAGATAAGCACTATATAATTCTAAAGGTGCTTTTTGACATTTTAATTGTTCTTCGGTTGTTAAATTTTCCCAATATCTTTCTAAATTCTCATCTAAATGACAAATTCTTGATACTCTAGCAGTTGAAAAATTAAATTGATGATTAATAATAAAATCAGCAGGATTAAATTCACTTTCTTTAGCTAACTTGGTATTAATTTCAATAATTATTTCTTGAAGAGGCATTAATGAATTATTATTAGAAGTAGCCATATACTCGTGTAATCTTCCATATAATTTAAAATTATTCATTTCTTACCTCCTAATAAGCCATAAGTGGAACAAGCGTAGGATCCAATTGATTGGCTTTTAATAAATCTATTGCATCAACTAGTTCTTTATAACTATATTTTACTAAAATATTAGGGCTTAAATAAATATCATTTATTTCTTTACCATTTTTTAATAACAAATCAATTTTTTCTTCTAATTCCTCATCATAAAATAATTTGCTATGATTCATAAAAATATCTAAATTAATGCCTTTTTTAGTTAAATAATTAGTATTTCTTTCAATTATTCTCGGTTCATAATGATTAATAATATCATTTAGTTCATCACTAGAAAAATCAAGATAATCTATATTACAATTTCGTAATGTATCAATGACACTATTAGAAATATCATTTGCCTCATCTTTACTATTGTCTTCTTCAATACTGATTGTTTTAGCTTCATGTATTACTTCCGAAATACTTTTTCCTGATTTATCTTTGGCTTTTATTTTAGCATCATATGCAAATAAGGCATCTTCTGGGAACATCAATATTTTAGCGGCTTCTCTTTGTTCTTCTTCATTAAAACTAAATTCTTCTAATAAAGAGGTAATAGAATCTCTTGTTATATTGATTCTTCCTGTTAAGGCTAATTCTAAATATTCATTTAATTTTTCTTGATTAGCTAAAGCTGTATCTTTTCTAATTCCTAATTCTTCAATAGTTGTTATTGCCCTATTCATTTCATCTTCAACTTTAACAAGCTCTTCTTCACATTTTTTTGTATCTCTTTCAACCGTTTCAATAGTTCTTGGAAGGTTTTTATTTAATTTCTCTAAAAGGCCTTGTGGATCAAAATCTATTCTTAGTCGTGTCAAAACAGTTTCATAATCATCTCTATGAATGCCTTGTAACATTTCTTTAAATTTTTCACCTTGATCTTCTAATTCTTCACGTTGTTTTTTCAAATCTTCAATATTCTTTTGAAGAATTCCTTTTTGTTCAGTTGTTCTTTTTTTAGTTTCTTCAGCTTTATTTTTTTGCTGATTCATTTCTTTTAAAATGTTGCTATCCTCACCACGTAAATTGTATAACTTATCGAGCAAAGATTCTGTACTCACTGCCATAATAGTCACACTCCCTTTTATCATAATACAATTATAGCAAAGGTTCTTTTATTTGTAAATCAAAATGTGCATTAGGAGAAAAAAGAACCTATTTTTTTTATGGGAATATAATATTATGTGAAAAAGGAGGAATGTATTTTGAAAAAGAAAATTGAGCTTTTAATTGTTGTCTTAATTATAATAATTTTAGGCGTTATTATAGGATTTTTAATAAAGAAGGATAATAAAAACAATGCTAGCTCAAAAGATTTAATAAAAATACCATTAGCTGAAGTAACCCATAGTCCCTTTTATGCACCTTTATACGTTGCTATAGAAAATAATTATTTTCAAGAATTGGGATTAGATGTTGAATTAATTTTAACACCAGGTGCAGATAAAGTCGCAACAAGTGTTATATCAGGAGATGCCCTTATTGGTTTTGCAGGTCCTGAAAGTGCAATTTATGTTTACAATGGTGATGAAAAAGATTATTTAGTAACTTTTGCAGGACTGACAAAAAGAGATGGACAATTTATTGTTTCAAGAGAAAAAACATTTTCTTGGGAAGATTTAATTGGCAAGGAAATACTTGTTGGAAGACAAGGTGGAATGCCAGCTCTTAATTTCTTAAATGCTTTAAAAAAAGTTGGAATTGATGAAAATAAAGTAAACATTAACTATTCAATTGATTTTGCATCTTTATCAGGAGCATTTATTGGTAATACCGGTGATTATGTTAATTTATTTGAACCAAATGCAACATTATTAGAAAAAGAAAATCTTGGTTATGTAGTAGAGTCTATTGGTAAATATTCTGGAGAAATGCCATATACAGCTTTTTATACGAAAAAAAGTTATTTTGAAAATAACAAAGAAGTTTTAGAAAAATTTAATTTGGCCATTAACAAAGGCTTGCAATTTGTGTTTGAAAATAGTTCGAAAACAATTGCCCAAGTAATTATTAAACAATTTACTGATACCAACATAGATGACTTAGAAAAAATAATTGAACGCTACAAAGAAAATGATTGTTTTCTAAAAACTAGTTTTATTAGTGAAACAATGTATAGAAATTTAGAAGATATTATGATTGATAATAATTTATTAGAAGATTATGTACCATATAATGATTTAGTAAAAAATTTGACAAATGAATAATACTCTTACAATCGCGCATATAAAAAAATCTTATTACACCAAAAAAGGTGAGATAAAAGCAATTGATGATATTAATTTAGAGATTAAAAAAGGCGAAATTGTAGCAATTGTCGGTTCTAGTGGCTGTGGTAAATCTTCTTTACTAGGTATTTTAGCAGGTATTGAAAAATGTCATGAAGGTAGTTTTTATTTTCAAAATAGAAAACCAGTTATTGGTTATATGTTACAAAATGATGCATTGTTTCCATGGCTAAGTGTTTATGAAAATGCTATTTTAGGTTTAAAAATTCAAAAAAAAGATACAATGGAAAATATTGCTTATGTAAAAAAATTATTTAAAACTTATAATTTGGATGAATTTATGAATAAATATCCTCATGAATTATCAGGAGGTATGAAACAAAGAGTTGCTTTAATTAGAACCTTAGCTATTAAACCGGATATTTTACTACTTGATGAACCATTTTCAGCTTTAGATTATCAATCTCGTCTAGCAATTAGTTGTGATGTTTTTAAAATTATTAAACAAGAAAAAATTACTACTATTTTAGTATCTCATGATATTGCCGAAGCGGTAAGTTTAGCTAATAGAGTTGTGGTTTTATCAAAAAGGCCTTGTAAAATAAAAAAAATATACGAAATAAATTTAAATAATGATAATCCTATTTTAAATCGAAATGAAAAAGACTTTAATTTATATTATCAGCAAATATGGAAGGATTTAGATGTAAATGTCGGATAACCAAAAATTATTTTTAAAAAAAATTCGTTTAGAGCAAATAATTATTAAAATTGTCCAAGTAGGAATTGTCATTTTAATATTAGGTTTATGGGAATATCTTACTTTAAAAAAAGTGTTAAATCCGTTCATTTTTTCAAGTCCAAGTCGAATTATCAAAACAATAATATCTTTAGCTTATAGTGGTAGCTTATTTGAACATATTTTTACAACTTTATATGAAATCATCATTGCCTTTTCTTTAGGAATTGGTTTAGGATTTATAATAGCTATTATTTTATATGAGTGTTTGATACTTGCAAAAATTGTTGATCCTTTTTTAACAATGCTAAATAGTTTACCCAAAGTAGCTTTAGGCCCTATAATAATTATTTGGGCAGGCGCAAATATTAAGGCTATTATAATTATGGCATTACTTATAAATTTAATAGTTAGTTTACTTACTATTTATAATGGTTTTTTAGGAACAGATGAAACGAAAATTAAATTACTTAAATCTTTTGGGGCATCAAAAAAACAAATATTAAAATATTTAATTATTCCGGGAAGTAAAAGAACTATTATTTCTTCTTTAAAGCTTAATATTTCGATGACTTTGATTGGCGTCATTATGGGTGAATTTTTAGTAAGTAAAAAAGGTATTGGCTATTTAATAATTTATGGTACACAAATATTTAACTTAAATATTGTTATGGCTGGAATTGTTATTTTAATTATTTTATCATTTATTTTATATGAAATAGTTAAATTTATTGAAAAGAAGTTTTTATAAACATTTAAAAAGCTGTCTTGAAATTATAATTTCTTGACAACTTTTTTTAATTTTTCATGTTCTCCTTTAAAAAGATTCTTTTGTTAATTAAAAGATGACTTTAAAACTCTTTTTTATTAAATATTTTTTCGGATATTTTATAAGATCCATAAACCATAATAATTGCTACTATTATTAAAATTATTATTAAGTAATCTTCTAAAAAAGCTAAAGATTTTAAAATACTTGATAAATTCACAAAATTTGCAAGTAAACTACCAATAATAACTATTCCAAATACCAGTAAAAAGATACCAATCCTTGCTTTTTCAACACCAAATTTATAAATAATTGGATACATAATCGTTAAAACCAATAATGTTCCGAATATTGTACCAAACATTGTTACTAATATTTTTTCATAATTAATAGTTTGAGTATTAACATAAGATATAATAAAAGATAAAATAATTGTAATTATTGAAACAATAAGAGTCATTAATATTGTAGTTATATATTTAGATTTTACACTATTTTTTCTTCCGTTAGGTAATGAAATAGAATAAGCATCCCACTTATTATAGTTCTCATAACTAAATGAAGAAATCATTATCATTACGCACATAAACGGTAAGATAAACGATATATCCATTTTATCCATTAAACCCATTATGGCATAAACAACAATTAATACTGCTAGTAATTTAAAATTACTTTTAATCATTGCTAAATCTTTTTTAATAAATCCTATCATTATTCTTCCCCCTTAATCATTAAAACCATAAGGTCATCTAAAGTAATTTTATCAATTATAGAAATATTATATTTAGTTTTAAATTCCTTTTTATTTGGAATCAATACCTCATATTCATATTTTGATTTTTTATATTTAACATAATCTTTTTTATTAATATCTTTAAACTCTTTTTCCGTACATTTTACTATTCCATATTTATCTAATAATTCATTAGTGATTTTAGATAAAACAATTTCACCATTATTTATAAAAGTTATGTAATCAGCAATATGTTCTAAATCAGCAGTAATATGACTAGAAAGTATAATAGAACAATCATCTTTTTCAATAAAATTTTGAAATATTTGAATTACTTCTGCTCTAGCTACTGGATCAAGTCCTGATGTTGGTTCATCTAATATTAAAAGTTTAGGATGATGAGATATAGCCGTTGCAATTTCTAGTTTTTTTCTCATACCTTTAGAAAAAGTTTTAATTTGTTTATTAGGTAATAAAGAAAATTCTTTTAAATAATCATTAAACATTTTAGTATCCCAATTTTTATAAATACCTTGCATTGTATTATTTATATCATTAGGCGTAAGTATTTCAGGAAAGAACATATCATCTAAAACAACTCCAATATCCTCTTTTATTTTTTCATCATCTTTACGATTATCTAATCCAAAAATTTTAATTTCACCACTATAAGATTTAATAATATCTAATATAGCTTTTATTGTTGTGGTCTTCCCAGCACCATTTTCACCAATAAAACCCATAATCATACCTTTAGGTAAAGTAAATGATACATTTTTAAGTTCAAAATTATCATATTTTTTACAAAGGTTTTTAATTTCTAAAATATTTTCCATTTTATTTTTCCTCCTCATACAATATATTTAACATTTCACTTAAGTTTTTTTTATCGATGTTATTCATCTTAGCTATGGCAATTGCTTTATCTATTAATTGTTGTATTTTACTTAATTGTTCTTCTATAGCAACATCTTTATTTATTTTTGCTACATAAAAACCCTTAGAAGGAACATTTTTTACATAGCCTTCTTTAACTAATTCTTCATAAGCATTTTTAGTTGTTATAACACTGCATCGAAGATCTTTAGCTAAAGTTCTTATGGATGGTAATAATTCATTTTCTTTTAGTTCATTAGAGACTATTTTAACTTTTATTTGTTCTTTTATTTGTTCATATATGGGAATATCACTTGAATTACTTATTATAATTTCCATAGTTCACCTCTTTGTATATAAGTATTATATACAGGTTATATACAGATGCCAATATATATAATTAAAATACATAAAAAAAGTAAATCATTCTAGATCTCTTAATAAACTGTAATATAATATAAATACTGCCAATTTATTTGATTCTAAAATATTATTTACTTTTTCTTTATTATTTTTTACTAATTTCTTAATGCTTGTTTTGGTGCTGTTTTTTAACTTAGTTTGTTTTGTAACATTTATTTGTTTCTCTAATTGCTCTTGTGTTATATTTTTTTCTTTACGAAGTTCAAAAGACTGAGAGTTAGATAAATTGTAATTTAGCGAATAGTATGGGCTGTTATAATTGTATAGCTATATGAGTTAATAGTTATTATTATATTTTCAATTTCACAATACCAATTCTTTCCTTGTTTAAATATATTACAATTTTTTTCTAAAACTTTATTTTTACAATATTCTATTACATCATTTGTATCTAGTTTTAGATTTTTTAATTCTATCAATACCCATTTCAGTAGTATGAATTTTATCAATATTTGATAATAATATTTCTTTATTCATATATTTTAAACTTCTTTTACTTTTTTATTGGTAAGCCTTTACAAGTTTCAATAACAATTTCTTTTAATAATTCTTTGTTATCTACATCATCAACTAAATACATATGTTTAGCGCCATCATAAGGTATAGATTCTTGCATATTGTATTTTTTATTGTTATCTACTATCTTAACAAGTAATCTATCATCATATATACCACCAAATAAAATGTTATTGTAATAAAGTAAATATTCTCCCATCATTGATTTACAGGTAATGTTATTTAATAAATTTAATTGTTCCAATACAAAATCTCTATACTCTTTTGTTGTAGCCATTATATCAACTCCTCCAAATTATTATTTGCTTTTTAATCATTACATTATCCATTATTATTCTGACGATTCAATATTTTGAGTTTCAATTAATCTTTTTTGAAATCGACTCGTGTTTTTATAATTTCTGATGTAGTCATTCCTGTAATAGCAAGGTGACATCTAAACTATAAAAGTTTGTATTGTAATCTTAACCATCAGTGGCAGTTATTCGAATTTTTTGAATAACTGAATTTCCATTTAATTCATTATTGGAAATTACTTTTTTAAATGATAATTAATTTTTTAAAAAAGCTGTCTTGAAATTATAATTTCTTGACAACCTTTTTTTACTTTTTTAATTTTTCAATATAATCACAAATAATATTAGCCGTTTGTTCTTCACCTAAATAAGAATTTATACATAAATCATAGTTTTCTTTTTGACCCCAAGTTTGATTAGAAATAATTTCATAATAATTAGCTCTATTTTTATCAGATAAAGCAATATTCTTCTTGGCAGATTCTAAAGAATCATTATACATTTTCATAATATTTTTAATTCGATAATCTAATGGTGCATATATAAATATTTTAATGACTTTGTCATTATTTCTTAAAACATAATCACTTGCTCGACCTACGATAACACAAGAGCCATTTAAAGCAATTTTTTTAATAATTTTTTCTTGAGCTTCTATGGCATATTTAACAGGAGAAGTTGTTAAATATAAATCGTAAAGACGCTTATTACTATTACTTATATTTGAAATAAATTCTTTATCTAACCCACTTTCTTTGGCCACTAAAGCCGTTATTTCTTTATCATAGTAAGGAATATTTAATTTTTGGGCGACTAATTTAGCTATTTTTTTGCCTTTTGTACCATGCGTTCTTGAAATAGTTATTATTACGCCAGGATGTGATTTTTTTAAATAAATATTTTTTTGTTCTATTTCAGTATTTTCAATATCTAAATTTTTAAAAAAGTTAATTATTAATGCTATAGTTAGAAACATTCCTAAGCAATCGGCTATAGGTGCTGATATTAATACCCCATTAATTCCCCAAAAATTAGGTAATATTATAACTAAAGGAACAAAGAAGATAATGTCTCTTCCTAAAGATATAATGGCTGATTTGATGGGACTACCAACTGCTTGAAAAAAAATAGAACTTACTTTAATAAAACAAGTAAAAGTTATAAACATTAAAAATAAACGGAATGCTAAAACAGCAAAATTAATGTATAACGTATCATTAGAACCAAAAATACTAATTATCTTTTGAGGATATAATTCAATAATAAACGTTGATGCTACACCTATAATTAATGTCATAATGGCTACTTTTTTAAAGGTTTCTTTAACACGGTTTATTTTTTTAGCACCATAATTATAACCTAAAATAGGTTGAGCACCTAAAATGATACCAATAACAATGTTAATGACAATAGAAAAAACTTTCATGACAATGCCAATTACTGCAATAGGTATATCACTTTTATATTCACTAGATTCTCCATATTTAAAAAGCATCATGTTACATACTAAGGAAATAATAACTATACTCATTTGAGTTATGAAGGTTGATATTCCTAGTTTTATGACATTTTTTAAAACATTAATATCGATTTTAAAACTATTTTTAGTTAATTTAAATGTTTTGGGTTTTAAGTAGTAGATTATTGATAAAATAAAAGATGCTATTTGTCCAATTATTGTTGCGTATGCTGCGCCTTTTATTCCTAAATGAAATTTAAAAATAAATAATGGGTCTAAAATAATATTAATTATGGCACCAAGCGCTGTAACAAACATTGAAAATTTTGGTGAACCATCAGCCCTTATAACTCCGTTCATACTATTTGTTAACATATAAACAGGAATCGCATAAAGAATTATTAAATAATAGTCTCTTGCTAAATCAATACTATTAGAACTAGCTCCAAATAAATATAGTAAAGAATCTTTAAAAATTAAACCTAAAAAAAGCATAATAAGACTAATTATAAAAGTTACTAAGATGCTATTAGCTATAGATTTGGGGGCATTTACTGTATCATTTCTTCCTTGAGCAAGAGATAAATAAGCTGATGCACCATCACCTAAAGCCCAGGCAAAAGCAACCGCAATTATTGTGATTGGATAAACAATACCAGTAGCAGTATTTCCTAAATATCCTAACTCGCTGTTACCAATAAATATTTGATCAACAATATTATATAAGGAACTAATAAGTAAAGATATAATACAGGGTATAGAAAATTTAAAAAGTAATTTAGTAATATTTTCTTCTCCTAAAAATTTGTTGTTTTCTTGATTATTCATTTTTTCCTCCTTTTCTTGTCTTTTAGAGCAAAAAAATATACGTAAAAACGGTCTTGTTTTTACGCATATTTGCTGGATCAGACTTATACATTATATAATATTTTTAAATTTTTTGCAAAGAAATTTAGTTTGTTAAGTTATAACTTTCATCAATATAAGCATATATTTTATCATCATCAATCAAATCATCTAAAATGATAGTCAACCAATTTTTTTTATTCATATGATAAGCTTTATAATAGCCTTTTTGATTTAATAATTTTTCTATTTTATCAGGCGCTAATTTAATATTTAAAATATTAACATTAGTATTACCAGTAGTTATTTTATTTTTATTGACACGCATAATTAAACCAAACCACTTGTTATTTTTAGGATTTCTAAATATTGCATCGGTTTTTGATGAGGAAAAAACAAATTCAGGATAAGTAGCATATTTATTTATTATATAATTAGTTAGACGATTAGCTTGCATTGAAGAAAAGTATTGGGATTCACAACAATTTTTTCTAATATCTTCTAAAATACTTTTATATTCATCTCTAACCATATTAACAAATTTGCCATTTTGGTTTTTAATGCGATAATTAATATACTCTTCTTGAAAAGCTAAATCATATATTTTTCCATTTATATTTCCATTTTGATTAATTTCAATGATAACTTTTAATTGGTCATTTAGAATATTTTTAGTTAATATGTATTTATCGTTTTGTTTTTGAAATCCATAAGGTTCTAATTTTAAAAAAATAATTTTACTTTGACTAAAAATGTTTTCGATAAAATTCATAAAAATACTCCATTTTTATTTATTATTTAAAAATTCTTTTTTTAAGTTGTCATTAGTAAAATAATCAATTTGCATGGCTTGTTTAACCATAGTTAAGGTTTGATTAGCCTTTTGTTTAGCATATAAGCTTCCTTCTTTTAGAATTTGATAAACTTCGTCTAAATGTTGTTCATAATATTTTCGTTTTTCTCTAATAGGATTTAGTTCTTTTTCAAGAATTTGATAAAGAAAGTTTTTAATTTTCATGTCACCTATTCCACCTTTTTGATAGGCTTTTTTTAGTTCATCAAGATTTTTAAATTCGGGATAAAATAGACGAAAATCTTCTTCAGTTGAAAAAGCATCTAAGTAAGTAAAAACAGTATTATCTTTAATGTGTCCAGGATCAGATACATTTATATGAAGAGGGTCAGTATACATGCTAAAGACTTTCTTTTTTACTTCTTTAGAATCATCTTTTAGATATATACAGTTGTCTAAACTTTTACTCATTTTAGCATTACCATCAATACCTGGAAGACGAAGACAAGCACTATTAGATGGTAAAATAGCATTTGGTTCTACTAATACTTCTTTATAGGTGTGATTAAAACTTCTAACAATTTCTCTTGTTTGCTCTATCATTGGTAATTGATCAACACCAACGGGAATAATATTTGCTTTAAAGGCTGTTATGTCAGCAGCTTGACTTATGGGATAAGTGAAAAAACCAACAGGAATACTTTCTTTAAATTTTCGACTTTTTATTTCTTGTTTAACAGTTGGATTTCTTTGAAGTCTAGAAACGGTTACTAAATTTTGATAATAAAAAGCTAGTTCTGTTAATTCATTAACTTCTGATTGAATAAAAATATGAACTTTTTTCGGATCTATTCCCACCGATAAATAATCTAGGGCAACATTTAAAATGTTATCTCTAATTTTTCTCGGATTATCAGCATTATCAGTTAAAGCTTGAGCATCAGCTATCATGATAAACATATCATCGTATTGCCCTTCATTTTGAATTTTCACCCGATTTTTTAAAGACCCTACATAATGGCCAATATGAAGATTTCCAGTTGGACGATCACCTGTTAAAACGATATTTTTCATGTTAGTCACCTCACTATTTATAAGTGTATCATAAATGATTTTTTTTAACTACTTTTTTTCACGGATTAAAGAAAATTCATAGGCATAATTATCACAAATAGTATTAAATAATTGGTGATATTTTTCCTTTAATAAAACTAAGGCTTCTTGTTGTTCTTCTTGGTTACCTTCTTTTATTAATTCATTATAGATATCTATTTCTTCTAATATTGGATATACATCTAAATTAACTAATACTAAATATTTTCCTTTATGATACAAAAATTCATAAGCTTCAGGGTTAATTATTAAGCTATTAAATAATTTTCTTAAGTAGTATTCTTTTTCCAACTTAGATATTTCGTTTTCATCAAGGATTTGTAAATAGAAAAGGGCTTGTTGATATTGGGCTATACTAATTGGTTCATTATTTAAAACTTTTGTTTTTAAATGTTCTAAGGATAAACGATATTCTTTTAATTGAGATAAGCTATAACCAAGTTTTAAAGGTTTTAATTCTAAATTTAAGCCAGTTAAATCAAGAGGATTTTCATTTTTTTCTTTTTTTACTTCTCTATTTTCTTTTATTTTTTGCTCTGTAAGCATTTGATTGATAAGCATTGTTTTTATTTCTTTTAATGCTTTTTCATTAGTTGTAATTTTAGTTTTTAATAAATCAATTATTTTATCTATATTTTCAATAGTTAAATTATAGTATAAATTTTTTATTTCTTTAAAAGTTTGTTGGTTTAAAAGACGGTATTGTTCTTCTTTTATGATAACATCTTTTAATTTTTTTTCACTTTCAGTATTTCTTGATGCAATGGTTTTAAGGGCTTTTCTTATTTGTTTAAATGTATAATTTGGTTCATTTTCATATAATAAAGAACATGAATATGGTTTAGTATCAAGAAAATCAAAATTTATTTTGATAATACTTTGCCATAGTTTATCTTTATCAAGTTGTTCTTTTTCTTCTATTTCATAACTTTCAATATAATCAATTAATAAATCATAAAATTTAGCTTTTAAGCTTACTAAATTATTACTGTAAGTTTGAAAATCTTGGTCAAATAAGGCAATTAAAAGGGTATTAAATCTTTGTTCTTCAGCCATTTTAAGTGGATAGTTTTTATTTTCTTTAATGGTATTTAAATATATTCTTAAACATTCACAATCATATTCGGTTAGTTTATTTATAAGAGCATCACCAATGATAATATTAATAGTATAATCATTAAGATTTTTATAGCTTTGTTTAATAATTTTATAAAAAGAAATTACGTTTAAACGATTTTGTTCTGAATTAATGATTAATTTATATAAAGATTTTTGGTCATTAGTTAAAGGCTTTGATAAGTTGCTTTTTAAGTTAGTCGCTATTTCATCGACTTCTTTTTTTAATTTAGAAAATGACATATGCATATTAGCATTGTAATAAATGGGATAATCTAATATAGAGTAAGGCTTACTTTCAATTACTTTAGTATTATATTGAAGTATTTTAGATAATATTAAACCTCTTTGCATTGGTGAAAGTTGTATTTTAGATAATAATGATGAAGCTATTTCTAAAACTAAAAATGGTTGTGTATCTAATTTATTAGATAAAATATCAATTAAATTATCTATTATGTAAGTAATGGATGGATTATTGGTAACATTTTTTTTACATTGATTTAATTGTTCAATACAATTGTTAATAACTTTGGTTTCAAAAATTTTATTTTCTTTCATCTTTTTTCCCCCTTTAAGGCTTTTTTATTATACTTATTTTCTTTATTTTGTCAATTAAAAAAGCCTCTAAGGCTTATACTAATTCTAATTTGACTTGTAAGGCATCGTCACCGATACGTTCATTTATTTTGATAATTCTTGTATATCCACCATTTCTAGTTTCATAAGTTTTAGCTAGTTCATTGAATATTTTGTTGACAACTTCTTTATCATTGTTTACAAAAGCTAGAGCTTTACGACGAGAAATAAGTGTTCCTCTTTTGCCATATGTTATTAACTTATCAACAAATTTTCGAACTTCTTTAGCACGAGCTTCTGTTGTAATAACACTGCCATTTAAGATAACAGTTTTAGTTAAACCACTCATTATACTTTTGCGTTGTCTTGTTTCTCTTCCTAATTTTCTATAACTCATTAGTTTTACCTCCTTTAATCACGGAACTTAAGTCCCATTTCTTCGACTTTATCTAAAACTTCTTTTAAAGATTTTTTACCTAAATTACGAATTTTAGTTACTTCATTTTCTTTTTTATTAATTAAATCTTGGACAGTGTGAATTCCGGCTCTTTTTAAGCAGTTGTATGCACGAACAGAAAATTCTATTTCTTCAATTGGGGTTTCTAAAGTTTTAGTTATTGTATCAACTTGTTTTTCAGCCATTATTCCAGATATGTCACTTATTTTATTTAAGTCAGTTATTATATTAAAGTGTTCAATTAATATTTTTGCCGCTAAAGCCATACATTCTTCTGGGGTGATGCTTCCATTGGTGGTAACTTCAATAATTAATTTATCAAAATTTTCATTATGACCTACACGAGCACTTTCAACAACATAGTTGACAAGTTCAACAGGACTATATAATGAGTCTATTGCTATAACATTAGGAACGTTTTCACCATATAATTGTTGATTTTCTTTAGCATCAACATATCCACTACCATTATTGCAAGTAAGGGTCATGTCAATTTTTCCACCTTCAACTAAGTTACAAATTACTAAGTCAGGATTGACAATTTCAATATCAGGATCGTGTTCAATCATTGAGGCTGTAACAGGTCCTTCACTGTTAGCTACTAAATGCATAGTTTTGGCTTCTTCAGTATAATTTTTTAATACTAAGTTTTTAAGATTTAAAATGATTGTTGTAACATCTTCATATACACCATCTATTTTTTGAAATTCGTGTAAAACGCCTTCAATTTTTACGGTTGTAAGTGCACATCCTGGCATACTTGAGTACATAACACGACGTAGAGCTGTACCAATAGTATAACCAAAACCTCTTTCTAATGGTTCTAATTCAAATTTACCATAGTTATTACTTTCTTGATATTCAGTAATTTTATATACTGGTTTTTCAAATTTAATCATTATTAATTTCTCCCCTCATTAATTTCTTGGTCTTTTTGGTGGACGACAGCCATTGTGTGGAACTGGTGTTTCATCAGAAATACTTGTAACTTCAAGACCAACTGCTTGTAGTGATCGAATAGCGTTTTCTCTTCCGGCTCCTAAGCCTTTGGTTAAAACTTCTACTTTTTTAACTCCACTTTCCATTGCTGATTTACCAGCAGCTTCAGCAGCTAAACCAGCCGCATAAGGAGTTTTCTTTTTACTTCCTTTGTAACCAACTGTACCACTTGATGCCCAACTAATTAAATTTCCATCTTTATCAGTAATTGATACAATGGTATTATTATAGTTTGATTTGATGTGGGCAATTGCCTCAGGAATATTCTTTTTAACTTTTCTTTTTCTTCTGTTATATGCCATAATTATTTACCTCCTACTTTCCTGCTTTTTTCTTATTTGCAACTACTTTTCCTCTACCTTTTCTGGTACGAGCATTTCGACTAGTTCTTTGACCACGAACAGGAAGTCCTTTTTTATGACGAACTCCTTGATAACAGTTGATTTCCATTTTACCTTTGATGTTCATTGATACTTCCCGACGTAAGTCTCCTTCAACTAAATTGTTATCAACTTCTTTTCTTAATCTTTGAATTTCTTCATCAGTTAAATCTTTAACTTTCTTTTTACTTTCTACTTTTGCATTGTTGCAAATTTCTAAAGCTTTGCTTCTACCAATTCCATATATTGCGGTTAAACCAATACATATATGTTTTTCATTTGGTAATTCAATATTTTTAATTCTTGCCATAATATCCTCCTATTTACCTTGTCTTTGTTTGTGTTTTGGATTTTCACAAATAACCATTACTTTTCCATTTCTTTTGATAATTTTACATTTGTTACAAATTGGTTTTACTGACGCTCTTACTTTCATAATATACCTCCATTATCTTTTATTCCATGTTATACGCCCACGTTTTAAATCATAAGGAGAAAGTTCTACCATAACTGTATCGCCTGGAAAGACACGAATCATATTCACTCGCATTTTCCCAGAAACGTAGGCTTCTACAGTATGGCCATTAGTAAGTTCTACTATGTATCCTCCACCTTTTATTTCATCAATGACTTTTCCTTCTACTTCAAGTTTATCACTTTTTGTAGAATTAGTAGTCTTTTTGGTAGCATTTTTTGCTTGCATATTTTTTTTAAAATTTTTTTTCACCATATTTTATTCTCCTGTTAATATTTCACAACCATTTTCTCTAACGACAATGGTATGTTCAAAATGTGCTGAATAACTTTCGTCATCTGTTTTTATAGTCCAGTTATTATCAAGCATGTATACTTCTTTACTTCCTAGGTTTAACATTGGTTCAATTGCTAAAACCATGCCACTTTTTAAAGTTTTTCCGGTGTTTTTTTCACCAAAATTAGGAACTTCGGGTTCTTCATGCATGTCACTTCCTATTCCATGACCTACAAGCTCTGTTACAACACTTAATCCGCATTTATGGGCATAAGAACTAATAGCATAGCCAATATCACCGATTTTATTTCCAGCTTTTATAACTTTTAGTCCTTCATATAAAGCTTTTTTGGTGTTGATAACAAGATTTTCAATTTCTTTTGGGACAGTTCCAATAATATAAGTCTTTGTCATATCACTTTCATAACCATTTTTACGAACGGTAAAATCTAATTTAACAATATCACCATTTTTGATTTTCCTTTTTCCTGGTATGCCATGGACAACTTCATCGTTGATACTTATACACGAATAGCCAGGAAAACCTTCATATTGATAGCACGAACATATACCACCATGTTTAGTTACAAAATCATTAATTTTCTCATCTATTTCTTTAGTTGTTATACCTGGTTTTAAAAATTGTTCTATATATTCATGGGCTAAGAAATTAATATGTCCAGCTTCTTTTATTAAAGCTATTTCTCGTTCACTACGAATATTAATCATTTATAACACCTTCTAACATTTGTAAGGCTTTTGATATATCAGCATCTTCATTATTAATTCTTTTTAATAAATGTTTTTCTTCATAATATTTAATAAGTGGATAAGTATCTTTTAAATAACTTTGATATCTTTCGTTATAAGTATTTAAATTATCATCACTTCGTTTAATAAGTAAGGTGTTACATATATCACAGGTATCTTTTATTTTCGGTTTTAACGATTCTATAGAACTGTTATATGTTGCTCCACAATTGGGGCAAAAAAAGCGATTTATTATTCTTTCTTTTAACAAACTTTCTTTTACAACGATTAGAATGACAACCGTATTTTGCCAGGTTTCTTCATCAATAATATCATTTAATTTTAAGGCTTGGTTTAAAGTTCTTGGTACCCCATCTAAAATAAAGGGTTTATCATTGGTCATTGATAAATTTTCTTTTACAAGATTTAAGATAGTGTCATCATCAACTAACTCTCCAGTTTGTAAATAGCTTGCTAAGCTAGAATCAGTTAAAGCTTTTTGTCTTAAAATATTACCCGTTGATAGATGATTGTAATTATGTTTTTTTATTAAATAATCACTAAAGGTACCTTTGCCTGATGCTGGCGGAGCAAGAAAAATGACATTTTTCATTATCTTGATCTCCGTTTAACGTATCTTCTACTTACAAGTCCACTTTCTATTTGCTTAAAGGTTTCGATGGCAACACCAACAACGATTAATATTCCGGTACCACCAATAGCTGCACTTTGATCTAAACCAGTTACACTTGATATTAAAATAGGCATGCCAGCTAAAACGGCTATGAAGAATGCACCAACTAGTGTTAGACGACCAACTATTTTACTTATATACGTAGATGTTTCTTTTCCAGGTCTTACACCAGGGATGTATGCTCCACTTTTATTTAAATCTTTACTCATTTCATCAGGATTCATTGCCATAAAAGTATAAAAATAACTAAAGAATACTATTAAAGCTATATAGATAATAAAGCCAACTGGTGATGTGTATAAAATGTAGTTATTAACAAAATTTATAGCAGTTTCATTACCGATGATATTGACAATTATGGATGGAATAGTTAATAACATTGATGCAAATATTACAGGCATTACTCCAGCATAATTTATTTTTAATGGTAAATAACTTTGTTTAGCACCATAAGCACTAACGGTTTTATTAGCGTATTGAATTGGTATTTTTCTTTCCGCTAAAGTTATCCACACAATGCCAATTATTACAAGTAGATACATGATAATATAGGCTATGTAAAAAATTATTCCGGCCCATAATTCATGGGTACCTGATGTAATGAAGGCATTAAATGACCCGGTGAATACGGCTGGTAAGCTTAAAACAATACTAGCCATAATTAATAGTGATTGGCCATTACCAATTCCTTTTTCGGTTATTTTATCACCTAACCACAGTAAAAAGGAAGTTCCAGCGGTCATTATTAATGATATTTTTAAGACCATGCTAACATCATTTACTTTTAATAAGAATACGGTCAACATATATGATTGAACAAATGCTAGGATAATTCCTAAGTATCTAGTGATGCGATTCATTTTTTGTTGTCCAACATATCCTTGTTCTTTTAATTCTTTAAAATAAGGAATAATATCCATTTGTAATAATTGCGTAACTATTGATGCACTTATGTAAGGAGTTACTCCTAATCCAAAGATACTAAATCTATCAAATCCGCCACCACTCATAAGATTGAAAATACCCATAAATCCTAAATTGCCATATAAAGTTTCTAACCATGGAGCTGCCCATACGATTGTTATACCAGTTCCTAGGCAATATAACCCTAAACATAATAGAGTAAAACCGATTCTTTTTCTTAAATCTTTGGCGTCTTTAGAAAATAGTTTTAAAGACTTTGCGGTCATATTAAATCACCTCAGTTTTTCCACCAGCAGCTTCTATTTTAGAAACAGCAATGCTTGAAAATCTTTGAGCTTTAACAGTAACTTTTTTAGTTAATTCTCCATTAGCTAAAACTTTGACACCATTTAGTTGTTTTTTGATAATTTTTCTTTCTTTTAATACTTCTGGTGTTATAACATCGCCATCTTTAAAATTTTTATCAATATCGCTTAAGTTAATAATTGCATATTTAGTTTGAAAACGAGTGTTATTAAAACCACGTTTTGGTAAACGACGATATAATGGTGATTGTCCACCTTGGAACCATGCAGAGATGCTAGCGCCACTTCTTGCTTTTTGGCCTTTTTCACCATGAGTAGAAGTTTTGCCCATTCCAGAACCTGGTCCACGGCCAACACGTTTTCTTGTTTTTAATTCGTTTGATTTTGGTAAACTTTCTAATCTCATATTACAATTCCTCTACTTTCTTACCACGTAAAGCAGCAATTTTAGCTGGAGTACGTATTGATTTTAAGGCTTCTAAAGTAGCTTTGGCAACGTTTACTTTGGTGTTGCTTCCTAAACTTTTGGAAACAATATCTTTGATTCCGGCTAATTCTAAAACAGCTCTTGCTGCTCCACCTGCAATTACTCCGGTACCTTCTTTAGCAGGTTTTACCATTACTACAGCTCGACCAATTTTTCCGGTAGCTTCATGAGGAATAGTTCGGTTATCTTCAATAGCTACACGAATTACATTTTTGTTTGCAGCTTTACTTGCTTTTGCAATAGCATCATTTACTTCGTTTGCTTTACTTGTACCAATTCCTACTAAGCCTTTTCGATTACCAACTACGACTGTTGCTGAAAAACGAAAATGTCTTCCACCTTTAGTTACTTTGGTAACTCGGCTTAAGTTGATAACTTTTTCTTCCAATAATTTTTTTCTTGGATCTACATTTTCTCTTCTTGCCATTACTTTTCCTCCTAAAACTCTAAGCCGTTTTCACGTGCCGCTTCACCTAGGGCTTGAACACGTCCATGATATAAGTATCCACCTCTATCAAATACGACTGTTTTAATTTTTTGTTTAATACATTTTTGAGCAATATCTTTACCTACTGCTTGAGCCCCTTTGATATTGCCACCATCTACTTTTAAAATTTTTGATGAAGAGCTAGCTAAAGTGATTCCTTTTTCATCGTCAATAACTTGAACGTAGATTTCTTTATTTGAACGAAATACATTTAATCTTGGACGAGTTGCGTTTCCACTTATTGTTTTTCTAACTCTTTTGTGACGTCTTAGACGTGCATTATTAGTTGATTGTTTTTTTATCATTTTTATAACCTCACTTATTTAGCAGCTTTCTTACCTTCTTTACGACGGATATATTCGCCTTTGTAACGAATTCCTTTACCTTTATAAGGTTCTGGAGCTCTTACGTTTCTTATATCAGCCGCAAATTGGTTTAATTGTTGTTTTTCTATACCACTTAAAGATATTTCATTATTGTTTATTAATTTAGCAGTTATACCTTGAGGTACTATCATTTCAACAGGATGAGAATATCCAGCATTAATTATTATTTTATTTCCTTGGACATTAAAACGATATCCAACACCGACGATTTCTAAATCTTTGGTATATCCTTCACTTAAGCCAATCAAAATATTTTCGATTAATGAATTCATTGTTCCTGCTATGACATTAGCACGATCATTTGAAGCATCATATACTGTTGTAATTTGATTGTCATTTATTTTAACATCGACTAATTTATCAACATTTAATTCTTTTTGACCTTTGTTAGATTTGGCTGTAAGTATTTGATTGGTAAAACTTACTTCTACACCAGTTGGTATAGTTAATTTACGATTTGCAATTCTACTCATAAATTTTCCTTACCAAATATAGGCAAGTACTTCGCCTCCTAACTTTTGGGCTCTTGCTTCTTTATCGGTCATTAAGCCTTTAGAAGTAGAGATAATAGCGATTCCTAATCCATTTAAAACGCGAGGAATTTCTTCACATTTAGCATAAACTCGTAAGCCAGATTTACTAATTCTTTTTAACCCTGTAATAACGCGCTCTTTTTTATCTCCATATTTTAGAGAAAGAATTAATTTATCACCATTTGTTCCTTTAATATATTCATATTCTAAAATATAACCTTCTCGTTTTAAAATTTTTGCAATTTCTAAAGTCATTTTTGTTCCAATTACTTCAACTTTTTCATATTTTAATTGGTTTGCATTACGAATTCTTGTAAGCATATCGGCTATTTTATCATTTACCATATGTAAATTCCTCCTTCCTACCAACTAGCTTTCTTTACGCCAGGAATTTCGCCTTTATTAGCTAATTCTCTGAAGCAAATACGGCATAAATGGTATTTTCGTAGAACACCATGAGGTCTTCCACATCTTTCACAACGAGTATAAGCACGAGTGCTAAACTTTGGTTTGCGAGATTGTTTAACTTTTAAACTAGTTCTTGCCATAGTGTCCTCCTATCTTTTGAAAGGCATTTTAAAGTGTGCAAGTAATGCCTTAGCTTCTTCGTTTGTATTAGCTGTAGTAACGAATACTATATCCATACCACGAACTTTTAATACGTTATCGTATTCAATTTCAGGGAAAATTAATTGTTCTTTAATACCTAAAGTATAATTTCCATGTCCATCGAAAGCATTTTTACTAATACCACGAAAATCTCTAACTCGAGGAAGAGCAATGCGAATTAATTTTTCCATAAATATATACATTTTTTCGCTACGTAAAGTTGTTTTTACACCAATACTTTGACCTTCTCTTATTTTAAAGCCCGCAATTGATTTATGAGCTTTGGTAACAACAGCTTTTTGACCTGTTATTGTTTCTAATTCCTTAAGGGCAGCTTCAATATATTTATCGTCTGTGTGTCCTTCACCGACACCTATGTTAATAACAATTTTTTCTAATTTTGGAACTTGCATTACCGTTTTGTAGTTAAATTCTTTCATTAATGCAGGAATTATTTCCTTATTATATAATTCTTTGTATGTACTCATATTTCCCACCTTAATCTTTCTTTACTTTCTTTGTCGTTTTGGCTGTTTTAGTTTTTTCTGGTTCAATTTTTTTGACATTTGAAACATGAATTGGTGCTTCGATATCAAAAATTCCACCATTTTCATTAGCATTGTTTGGCTTTTGATGTTTTTTTACAATGTTAATTCCTTCTACTATCACGAGGTCTTTTTTGCGTAAAGTTTTAGTAACTTTGCCAGTTTTACCTTTGTCTTTACCAGCTAATATTAATACATTATCATTTACTTTTATCTTCACTTTAAAACCTCCTATAATACCTCAGGTGCTAAAGAAACAATTTTCATAAAATCTTTTTCTCTTAATTCTCTAGCAACTGGTCCTAGTACACGTGTTCCCACTGGTGTTTTATCATCTTTAATTATTACGCAGGCATTATCATCAAATTTAATGTAACTACCATCAGCTCTTCTTACACCTTCAACGCTTCTTACTATAACAGCTTTAACTACTTTACCGGCTTTTAATGTTCCATTTGGAATAGCTTTTTTTACTGTGCAAACAACGACATCACCTATATTGGCTGTTTTTCTTTTACTTCCACCTAAGCAACGAATTACTAATACTTCACGAGCACCAGTATTATCGGCTACTTTAAGTCTTGATTCTTGCATTACCATAAGATTACCTCCTATAGAATTACAGCTTCAATTAGGACTTCTACTAATTCATATCTTTTGGTTTTGGATAATGGTCTAGTAGCTCTAATTTTTACTGTATCTCCAACTTTTGCTATATTTTTTTCATCATGAGCAGCATATTTTTTTGAATATTTTACTCTTTTTCCATATAATGGATGTTTTTTATGAGTTTCAACTAAAACAGTAATTGTTTTATCTTGAGAGGCACTGACAACTCTACCAATTAATTCTTGTTTATTATTTTCCATTATTCGTTACCTCCTAGTGATTCTCTTTCTTTTAAAATCGTCATCATTCTGGCAATGTCTTTGCGCATGACATTTATTTTTTTAGGTTTTTCTAACGTACCTCTAGCATTTTGCATACGTAAATCTAGTAGTTCTGATTTTCCAGTTTTAATTTTTTCTTGTAATTCTTCTGTTGTTAATTTACGAAGTTCACTAGCTTTCATTAGATTTCACCTTCCTTTTTAACAAATTTACATTTTACTGGTAATTTATGTGAGGCAAGTCTTAATGCTTCACGAGCAATTTCTTCACTAACTCCGGAAATTTCAAACATGATTTTTCCAGATTTTACTACTGCAACCCACTCTTCAACATTACCTTTACCTTTTCCTTGTCTAGTTTCTAATGGTTTTTTAGTACGTGGCATATGTGGGAAAATGTTTATAAATACTTTTCCACCACGTTTCATATAACGAGTCATAGCTATACGAGCTGCTTCAATTTGTCTAGAGCTTATATAGTTACCTTCTTTGGCCATTAGACCATATTCACCAAAATGTAGTTCTGTATTTCCTTTTGCATGTCCTTCATATGATTGACGATGTTGTTTTCTATATTTAGTTCTTTTTGGCATCAACATGAGATTCACTCTCCTTTACGTTTTTTTTGGTTGGAAGAATTTCTCCTTTATAGATCCAAACTTTTACGCCAATTTTTCCGTAGGTTGTGTTTGCTTCTGCTTGAGCATAATCAATATCAGAACGAAGAGTATGTAGAGGAATAGTTCCTTCTTTATATCCTTCACTTCTTGCCATTTCAGCTCCGCCTAAACGTCCACTTACTAAAGTTTTAATACCTTTAGCACCAGCTTTCATTGTATTTCTAATAGCTCTTTTTTGGGCACTACGAAATGGAGCACGATTTTCAATTTGCATAGCAATATTGTTAGCAACTAATTGGGCGGTTAAATCAGCTTGTTTAGATACGTCTACGATTGAAACATAAACATCTTCATTAACAACTTTAGCTAATGATTTACGTAAACGATCAATGTCTTCACCACCACGACCAATTATAACACCTGGTTTAGCCGTGTTGATTGTTACTTCACATTTTCCTTTTTTTCTTTCAATAATGACTGAAGCAACAGCAGCATCTTTTAAATTTTTCTTTAAATATTCACGAATTTTTAAATCTTTATTTAAAGTTGTTCCAAATTCTTTTTTAGAAGCATACCAATTAGATTGCCAATTTTTATTGACACCTAAACGGTAGCCTAGAGGATTTACTTTTTGTCCCATTAGTTGTTGCCTCCTTTATTATCGCTTACTTTAATAGTTATATGACTTGTTCTTTTATCATGACGATCTACATTACCTCTTGATGCAAATTTAATTCTTTTGTAAACCATTCCAGGATTTATATAACATTCTTTTATAACTAAGTCATTTTCTTGAGCTTCAAAATTATTTACTGCATTTGAAATTGCACTTTCTAATACTTTACTTATTAATCTACTTGATTTTGTATTTGTTGTCGCTAAGATAGCTCGGGCATCAGCTATTTTTTTGCCACGGATTAAGTCCATAGTCATTCTAGCTTTTCGAGGAGCTATCATCGCATTTTTATGAATTGCATAAGTTTCCATTTAATACCTCCTACTTTGACCCTGCATGTCCGCCGAACTTACGTGTAAGAGCAAATTCGCCTAATTTATGACCAACCATATCTTCAGTTACATAAACAGGAATGAATTCTTTTCCATTATGTACTGCAAATGTATGACCAACAAAACTAGGGAAAATGGTAGAACGACGAGAATAAGTTTTTATTACTTCTTTTTTATTTTCTTCATTTAATTTATCAACCTTTTTTAAAAGATAATCATCTGCAAAAGGTCCTTTTTTTAAACTTCTTGCCATATGTCCTCCTATTTCTTTCTACGACTAACAATAAGTTTGTCAGAAGCTTTCTTATTTTTTCTAGTTTTATATCCAAGTGCAGGTTTTCCCCATGGTGTCATTGGACTTTTACGACCAACTGGAGCACGTCCTTCACCACCACCATGTGGATGGTCATTAGGGTTCATAACTGATCCACGGTTAGTTGGACGAATACCCATATGTCTTTTACGACCTGCTTTACCAAGATTTACTAATTCATAATCTTCGTTACCTACAACCCCTATAGTTGCCATACAACTGCCAAGAATTTTTCTTGTTTCGCCTGATTGTAAACGAACTAATACATATTTGCCATCACGTCCTAAGATTTGAGCAGAAGTTCCAGCACTACGACATAAACTTGCTCCAGCTTTAGGATTTAATTCAATATTGTGAATAACTGTACCAACAGGAATATTTTCTAGTGGTAGAGCATTACCAACTTTTATATCTGATTCAGGTCCATTTTCAATAATCATGCCCACTTTTAACCCTTTAGGAGCAATGATATAACGTTTTTCACCATCAAGATAATTGATTAGAGCAATATTGGCATTACGATTAGGATCATATTCAATTGACGCTACTTTACCAGATATACCAAATTTATTACGTTTAAAATCAATAACACGATATTTTCTTTTTGCTCCGCCCCCAATATGACGAACGGTTATTTTTCCTTGATTATTATGTCCACCACTTTTTGTTTTTTTCTTTAATAAAGATTTTGTAGGAGTCTTAGTTGTAATTTCTTCATTTTGTAGGGTTGACATACCACGGCGTCCATTAGTCGTTGGCTTGTATTTTCTGATTGCCATTCTTTAGCCTCCTTACATTTCAATAGAGTTACCTTGAGCTAAGGTTACTATTGCTTTCTTATAAGTTTTCGTTTTGCCGGTATATTTTCCGACTCTTTTATCTTTTGGTTTAGTATTTAATGTATTTATTTTTAATACTTTTACGCCAAAATGATTTTCAATTTCATGTTTAATTTGAGGTTTAGTTGCTCTTTTATCAACTTTAAAAGTATATATACCTTTTTGTTGTTCAGCATAACTTTTTTCAGTGATAATTGGTCCATAAATTATGTCTGGATTACGCATTTAAAAGCACCTCCTCAATTGCTTTGATTGCTTCTTCATCAAATACAACAGTATCAGCATTGATAATGTCATAGACATTTATTTGTGAAGCTAATATGTGATAAGCATAGCCTAAATTACGGCAAGCCATAAATAAATTTTCACAATCATCTTTAGTAACAAATAATACTTTACCAGTTAATTTGTTAGTATTTAATATTTCTTTTATTGTTTTAGTTTTTAAATCTTTTAAGGCAAGTGAATCAAATATTACAATTTGTTTGTTTTTAACTTTATCACTTAGAGCACTTTTAAGGGCTAAAACTCTTTGTTTACGATTAATTTTAAAAGTATAATCGCGAGGTGTTACACCACCTGCTATTCCGCCTCCACGCCATTGTGTAGCTCTTATACTTCCTTGTCTTGCACGTCCTGTGCCTTTTTGTTTCCAAGGTTTTCTTCCCCCACCAGAAACTTCACTTCTTGTTTTAGTCTTAGCTGTTCCTTGACGAGTTGCTGATAGTTGAAGGCGAATCATTTTTTTTATGGCATCTTCATTAACCTCTATTTTCCAAATAGAATCATTTAAAGAGATGTCTTTTACTTTTTCAGATTTTAAATTTTTTACATCAATTTTTGTCATTTTTTCCTCCTTATGATCCTATTGTTGTTCGGCATCATTAGATGCTGGTGTAGGTTCTTCTTCTTTTATTTGTTCTTCTTTTTTATCTTGTTGTTCTCCTGTTATATCTACTTGTTCATCAATAACAGTTTCTTGTTCATAACTTAATATTTCTTTAGGGTTTTCTTTTCTTTGATTTTTTATTGCACTTTTAATTAATACTAAGCTATCTTTAGCACCTGGAATATTACCGCTTACTAATAGGTAGTTATCAGCTGTATTTACTTCAATAATTTCAAGATTTTGAATAGTTACAGTTTCAACTCCCATATGTCCAGGTAAGTTTTTCCCTTTTAATACTCTTTTTGGTAACATAGTTCCTAATGAACCTGGGCCACGATGATAATGAGATCCATGAGCCATAGGTCCACGACTTTGACCATGTCTTTTAATAGTACCAGCAAATCCTTTTCCTTTGCTAGTTCCTGTTACATCAACTATTTCTCCTACTTTAAATATATCAGCCTTAAGCGTATCTCCAACTGAATAAGTTTCAGTAACATTTCTTATTTCTTTTAAGAAGCGCTTAGGAGTGGTGTTAGCTTTTTTGGCGTGTCCAACACTTGCACGACTAGCATTTTTTTCTTTTTTGTCTACTACGCCAAGTTGAATAGCACTATAACCATCTTTTTCAACTGTTTTAACTTGCATTACGGTATTAGGTAAAACTGATACAACAGTTACAGGAATTAATTTACCATCTTTAGTAAATACTTGTGTCATTCCAACTTTGCGTCCTAAGATTCCTTTTTTCATAACATTGTCCTTTCTTTTTATTTTTCTGTTTTAATTTTAATATCAACACCACTTGGAAGATCCAAACGGGTTAAAGATTCAATTAATTCTTTACTAGGATTTAATATATCGATTAATCTCTTGTGGGTTCTTGTTTCAAATTGTTCACGAGAGTCTTTATATTTATGAACTGCTCTTAAAACTGTAACTCTTTCAATTTCAGTAGGAAGAGGAACAGGTCCTTTAACAGTGCCTCCTAATCTTTTAACGGTTTCAACAATTTTACTTGCTGCTAAATCTAATATTTTGGCATCAAATGCTTTTAAGTTGATCCGCAATTTTTCTTTTGACATTTAAAGTGCCCTCCTTTCGCATATATCTTGTATATACTTGCTCCGTACAAATTACCTGAATCTCAGCTTTTGTTTAACAATATCGCCAAGTGTATCAGCAACTTCGCACATCCTTGCCGTCATACAGAGACAATTCTACAATAAAATTGTATGAAATGCAACCTTTTTTTAACATGTATTTTGCACTTTAAGTGATAAGTTTATTAAAACCCATATTTTATAAGGGTCAAAAATTTTAATTTTTAACAATGTAAACAAAAAAAGAGAACAATTTCCCCTATTTTTGGTGTGTTCACTTTTTTTCTTTTGTTTTTATTTCTTATATTTAAAAAACAAGCAAGATGATAGATATAATATAAAAATGGCAATACCTGCTGTTACATTAAAAAAAAAATAGGAAAAGGTTTAATTTTAAGAGGCTTGATATAACGATTTACTAAGAAAAGTAATATTGTTAAAATCCGCAAAAATACCGTAGGATTTGCTTGCAGTGACTTTCCCATTTTTCCTTAAAATAAGTAAACCAGGACAAGGAATATAGGTAAGTGATAAAAAAGGACACACAGATTTTGCATTACAACAACATAAAGCACTATAACTGGAAATATTCTTATGAAATGAAAAGCATCGTTTTTGAAAAATTTACTTTTTGTAATCATTTTTTAAATTCATAGAAAAATACTTTTATAATTGATAATTTTTCTTAAAAAAAATCTAAAGGTCAAAGAAATTCTGTAGTTTTTATTAATAAATTAAAGCAAAAAAAGCACTATCATTATTAAACTGATAATATATATGGACTAGACTTTGTTCCCTCACCAGATACTTTAACATTAGAATTTAAATACACAGCAGGCCTAATTCCACTACTATATGTTACATCTGAAAGTATTATAATATCACTTTCGGCATAATAAAATATAACACCTAAAGAATATGGATGTCCTTCATAGTCATAATCTTTACTAGGTGTTATCGTCCAATTGCTTGTATCACTGCTATTTAACAACCAATCATTACTATAACAACTTAATGTGCCCCAAGAAAGGCTAAGCGAACGAGCCCAATCTCTAAACGGCAAACCGAAACATGCAGAAACAGCATTAGGTGACGTATAAAGAGAACCAGAAGTTGCTAATGTTATATCACTTACATAAGGTAATCCTACATAACCTGTCCAAGTCGTATTCCTTTTTACTTTATCATTACAATCAGTTGGAGAAGTACATTCACTTTGACCTACATAATCACTTCTCTCACTTTGATATACTAAAACAGAATTATAAGTTGAAGAATTCGCATATATATCTTCACTATAAAATGCACCAGTATTCCATTTTATTTTACTTACCATTCCTCTTGCTTCATCATTTAAACCAATATTTTCCCATTTTGGACATGACGCTACTGTATTTTTATAACCATTGTAACATGTCCCTCCTGCTTCTTTTTTATAATAATTCTCATTTAATACTTTTTGTATGTCAGCTTCACTCCACTCATTTACTCCATAACCTCCATTTACACTACTTTCTGATGAATCCCAACTATAATTCCCTATACTATCTCTGATTATTTTTAGGTGACTTCCAATTACCCCTTTTTCATCTTCGATGTTATTCATGACTCCAATAATTCGCCAAGTTTCATTGTTAAATTTTACATAGTTATCAGGATTTTTTCCTACAAATCTTAAGTTATGGTCAGGTGTTAAATCATACGCTAATTGACCTCTTTTAGTATCAATTAAATCAGCTAAAGCATTATAGTCACTTGATACAGTTGTGCTACTTGAATTTATTTTTTTAAAATATAAATCACATTTTGTTCCACTTATTTTTAAATTATTTACTATAGGTGATTGCTTTTTACTATCCCATTCTATGGATGCGTTATTGCTACATTCACTTCTTTCATATACATATCCTTCTTCTATTGTAGGAATATTTGTAACTTTTTGATTATTATCTTTATAAAAGGCAAATATTATATCCCCACTTCCTTCATAGATAAAATTACCCTCCATCACTTTGAATGATTTTTGCATCTTAAAATTAGCAAATGTTTTTTCTAAAATCATTCCACCTATTAAAAAAATGATAGCTACAGCAACAATTATTATTTTTTTACTATTCTTTTTCTCTTTAAATTGACTTAATTTCATTATAAAAGAAGACCTCCATATCTTCTTTTATTATATTATATAATACCCCCCCCCCGTCAACGGTTTTAGCCACTTTTTTATTGACATACATTTTCGTTATGTTAGAATAAAATTTTGTTTGAAAAGAAAGAAGGCTAACATGAAAAATTTACTTAATGATTCTAATTTTGATGAACTATTACAAGAATATGTAAATGGTAATTTAAAAGCTATGGAAAGTTTAATAGAAAAATATAATCCTTTAGTAATAAAAATTGCCAAAAGATATGCTAATTATAATTTAGAATTGGAAGATTTAATTCAATATGGAAAAATAGCTTTAATTAAGGCTATTAAATCTTATAATCCAGAAAATGGAAAATTTATTTCTTATGCTTGGAAATGTATTGATGGCACGATTAATAATGCTGTTAAAAATACCGCAAGAACTATAAAAATACCAGTTGAATTTTTAAATATGATGGCAAGTTATAAAAAAGAAAAAGAAAATAATACTTTAAATTTAACTAAATATAAAGAAGAAGATATCAAATTATTTGAAATTTATTTAAATGACATGTTATCTTTAGATGAATTTCATAATGATGGAATTTATCCTGATATTGCAGTTGATGATGTTTCTCAAACCGCAATAATGAATTTATTACAAGAACAAGTAAAAATTTTATTAGAAAGTGTTTTATCAAAAAGAAATAGCGAAATAGTTTTGCTAGCTTATAGGGGTGTTACTTATACGGACATTGCTAAATATTTTAATATAACTAAATCAAGAGTTGGACAAATTATTAATGAATCTCTTATCAAATTAACATTTTCAAATCAAACTAAAGATTTTGCATATTTTATGGATAATCCTGATGAAGCTTTAGAATATTTAAAAAGAAAAAGAACTGAGTATCATCAAAATAAAAAATAATTTAAAAAAAGGAAGATTTCTATTCTTCTTTTTTTTAATACAACAAAACATACCGACTATAAAAATGAAAAATCTAAAATTAATTTTTAATTTATATTTATACATTATCTAATGATTCCATTTTTAAAAAATCTTTTAATTTTATGTGAGTAACTGTACTAGTAGAATAATCTAATTCATCATTAGTAATTAATATTTTTTTATTTGAATTATCAATTGATGAAAAGGCACCAAATTCTCTTGCATATGCTTTGTCATCTTCCACGCTGTAAGCTACTTGAATATAATATTCTTTACCATTTTTTTGAGCTATGAAGTCTATTTCTTTTTCATCATCCTTTCCCTTCATTACTTTTAAATTATAACCCATATAAATTAATTCATTATAAATAATATTTTCTAAGTTATGTGTTAAATCATATCTATTATTAAAACAACGTAACGAATTAAAGGAAACATCTTCATTATATATCTTAAAATAGTAATTTAATTCGCTTTTTATTTTAGAAGAATATGGTTTAATTCTATTAATAACATAAGCTTTTTCCAAATATCCTAAATATTTTATTATGGTATTAATTGAGCCATTTATATGTTCATTTTTTAAATATCCCTCAATAGATCTTGAAGAAAATATTCTTGAATTAGATTTTAAAACATAATTAACTACTCTTTTAAACAATTCTTCATTTTTTATTTTAAATCTTAATATTAAATCTTTAATAATAATAGATTCATTAATCTCTTTTAAATAAGTTATCATTGCATCATGTTCAAATTCAAATCTTTTAGGAAAACCTCCCCAAATAAGATAATCACTTACACTAAATTCTTTATTTAATTCCTTAGAATATTCCATTATTTCTTTATATACAAATGGTCTTATTCTAAAAGATACATATCTGCCACTAAAAGCATCAGTATATTCATCTGATAAAATTTTAGAATTAGATCCTGTTATAAAAACAGAATTATTATGTAATCTTAATGTTTTAACGGCCCTATTCCAATTTTTAACTTCATGTATTTCATCTAAAAATATATAACATTTTCCTTTTTTTCTATTATTATCTACGTAATTAATTAGTTTTTCACTATCAGATATATTTGTAATAATAAAATCATCTTCAAAATTTAGATATATAATGTTATCTGTTTTTTCTTTAATTTCTTTCATAATTTGTTCTAAAATAATTGATTTTCCACATCTACGAACGCCCACTATAATTTTGATTAAATCGGAATCATAAAATTCTCTAATTTGTTTCAAGTAATTTTCCCTGATAATCATTTGTATCACCTAAAATAATTATAGTGAACAATTTTGCACATGTCAACATTTTTGTTCACTTAACTGAACAATTTTGCTAAATATTAAAAAATTGTTCACTTGACTTTTCGATTAACTAGAAAGCTAAAACAAGACGGAAGCTGTCATTACTGTGTGCAAAGCCGTCATAGTAAGCGAAGGAAAAGACTCCTGCCTCAAGACCGTCCGCTTGAGTGGCACCACGAAGGACCCACGGAACTACATGGTAGACAACCCAACCGGCATTACTATACCAACTACTAACATTTCTATTGTTACTAATATATCTAATTGTTTGAAATGGTCCCATTTCTTTTGTAGCATCACCTAAGATACCTCTTTTATATTCAATATTACTTGTTCCATAAGCATATTTATCATACCATTTTGGTTCGGTTGGTAAAGCTATACCACCTGTTATTGTTCCTGATTCACCTGTTAAATTTCCATTAAACCCTGAATTAGCCGCATTATTATTTCCTGATGATAACTGTCCTTTTCCATCATCCATTCCTGACATCATGTATTCCCAGGCTCCTCCTGCCATATCAAATATTCCTGTGTAATTATTTGTTGTACTTGCTTTTACACTTGATGTATCAAAATACTCTGTATTACATGTTCCATTTGCACCTTTAGCTGATGTACAATATTCATTACAAGCATCTTTATTTGAAGTACAACTTTCATTTGTTCCAGAATATCCAATTGTTGGTTCATATATAGAAGCATAGCCTGTTAGATAACTTTGATTATTATTGATTCTTACTTTTTGTCTACTTCCATATATACTATGTTGTAAATATGCTACTGCTCCCCATTCGGTATTCTTCATCATATGACTTTGT